>DATKEJ010000269.1:0-7355 GCA_035512315.1 Rhodothermales bacterium
AGCATCTTTCAGTACGATGAGATCAAAGGATCCCTCCCAGCCGGAGGTCACCAGCGGATCGTGAATGTCCCCGGCAACGAATTCCAGCACTCCCGCGTCGCACTCCTGCTCGAGAGCCTCCTTCGCAAACTCAATTCGCGAAGGACTCAAATCCACGCCCAAGCCCGTCGCCCCTGCCTCGACCAGCGCCTTCATTACACCGCCGTCGCCGGTCCCGACGTCGAGCACCCTCGCCCCCTCCAGCTTGACGTGCGATCGAACGAACGGCACAATGTGCTCGCGAGCATTCAGAAACTGCTGCTCGAACATCGCGCGATGATCGGTATGGAAGGCGAGGGGCATTATTATTCTTTCAGCAGGTATACCATTCGCAGCGCGGCGCCTTCTTTCTCGGGTACGTTTCTGTCCATCTTTGGAGGGCCGGCTATCGACTTCTTGAACCGATCCATGTCGACGTCCGTGAGAATGTTCCAGCCGCCCTCCAGTGTTTCGGGCCACTCAGTCGTGGATCGAAGGGTTACGCAGGGCGTGCCAAGCCAGTAGGCCTCCTTCTGTACGCCGCCAGAGTCCGTTATCACGCGATCGGCATGCTGCAAATATGCGAGCATCTCCAGATAGCCAATCGGAGGGACTGGCGTCACGTTGTCAGGTATCGAAAGCCCAAAATCTGAGACCCGGTTTCGCGCGCGGGGATGCATGGGCCAGATCACAGGAGCGTTCGACACCTCGAGGCACGCCAGCGCTGCTCGGAGTCTCTCACGGTCGTCGGTATTTTCCGCGCGGTGGATGGTCGCCAGACTGAATGGTTTCCCCCCCAAAGGATGAGCGTACTTGCCGAGGGCCCGTTCTTTGTACCGCCGGACCGAGTCGAACATCACGTCGCCCGTCAAGCATACCCCTCGGTCAATTCCCTCCCGTACCAGGTTGTCGACCGAAAACTGGGTGGGGCAGAAGAGCAGTGTGGCTACCCGATCTGTCATCACACGATTGAGTTCCTCCGGCATCCGGTTATCGTACGATCGCAGTCCGGCTTCGACGTGCGCGACAGGAACGCCTCTCTTCACCGCCACGATCGCGGCAGCGAGCGTCGAGTTCGTATCGCCATAGACGACCACCCAGTCGGGTCGGAGCTCGGATTCGTTTAGAAACACGTCGAGTCGACGCATCATCTCACCGGTCTGCCAGGCGTGGCTCCCCGAACCCACACCCAGGTTCGCGACCGGTTCCGGAATCTCGAGATCCTCGAAGAAGGACCGGCTCAGTTCGTCATCGTAGTGCTGGCCGGTGTGGACGAACGCGTGCTCCACGCCAAGCTCTGAACAGGCCCGGCCGAACTCCGCCGTTTTGACGAACTGGGGGCGAGCGCCGGCAACTGACAAGATGCGCATCTCCGGCACGGTTCAGTCCTGGCGCTTCCGCTTCCCAACCCAAACCAATACGACGTAAAGGATTAGCCATCCGTACACTGCGACGGTGGACGCGATTGCGACCCAGATGCTCAACTCGTGCGTTTCGGGCCGGAACTCCATCCGCACGCGATGCGCTCCTGCCGGCACGGCCACGCTCCGGAATGTGTGGTTGGTTCGGATGATCGGTACCTCGACGTCATCGACGAACGCTCGCCAACCCGCCGGGTAGTAAACCTCGCTGGTCACCAGCAGACGCGGCCCGTCCGTTTCGACCTCCCACACGACGTCGTGGGCACTGTAAGTCACCAACTTGACGACCACCGTCGAGCTGGAATCGATGGGAGTCGATTCGATTCGTGGATCCTCAGCGGTAATCGCTTCGGTTCTCAGATCAAAGCTCTCGTCAAGGAGCGCTGCGAACGTCGCATCGCCCACGGGCAAAACCGAATACTCTTCCACGAACCTCGTCCGCTGCGGCGGATCGATTCGCTCCAGGACCGCCATGCCTGTCGCGTCGTCATTGAATACCGGACGAAAGCCTGGAAGGGCGCGGTTCGAGATCAGGAACCGAGTAGCCGAAAGATCGATCCCGAGTAGGGTCGGAAGCCCGGTCTGCGGATCAAAAAGGATGTTGTCTATAAAATCTTGATAAACTTGGAGTTTGGCGGCGTTGTATCCACCTGAAGTCTCGTAATGGAAGGCTGGTCGGGCCCAGTTGGTCGGACTGCTCTCGAGAGACAACGTCCTGAAATGCCCAGGCCCTCCCGATTCGGCGACACGGTCGAGAATGAACCGATCGAAACCATACATCGCGATCGAGGTGTCCAGCGGCCCATCGGCGTAATTCTCCCCTGTGAGGTGGCGTTTGCCGACTCCCCAGAGATCGACGAGGACGAGAAGTGTGAGCGCCGTCAGCATCATCCATGATCTGACTTTCCCACGGAAGTAGAGGAAGACAAGTCCCGTAGCCAGCACCAGCATCAAGGTCGTTCGCACCGCGTCTCGCGTGAAGAGGTCGCGCCGGGCTTCGGTCACGTTCGTCAGGTACTGCGACACGGCCCGCTGGACCGCCGGGTCGTTAGGCGAGACGTTTTCTCGAGTCGCCAACTGCATTGCAGCCTGTGCCCCCTCATCGGCGCGCTGGAACGAAAAAAGGGATGCTCCCCCCAGAGTCAGGATCATGCTGATTCCCAGGACGCCCCCGGCCGCAACGAAAAAGCTCTTCTTCCGGCGAGCCGGTTCATCCGACCCGACCAGAAAAGCCGCGCCGAGACCCGCGAGTACCGCGATACAGAGTTCCACAAGATGCAGCCACATTTCCGGCGCTCGGAAGGCGCTGAACATCGGGAAGTGATCAAATAGGGGCCTGTTCAGCCAAGCGGCATTCTTCCCGAGGGAGAACGTCGCCAGCACGACCGCGCCAATGCTGAGCGCGCGAGCAACCGAGCCGCGTTTGCCGATCACGGCGACCAGAGCGAGCAGGATTGAGATCCCGCCGATGTAGTGCGGGCCCTCCGTAAATGGCTTGACTCCCCAATACGTCGGCGCGCCTCCACCAAAGAGATTGGCCACCAGCAAGGTGAGCAGCTCCGAAATCCCTTGGCTCCAGTTCATCGCATAGTCCCAAGCGAGTCCGGTCGACTCACCACCCGAAGCGCCGGTGACTCCTCCGCGCGTCGAGAACTGTTTGTACTCTAACTGGGCCATGTACGGCTGGGCCACCATGAGAACGGCCAGGATGGTCCCAAACGCAAGGATGCCCGATGAGGCGGCGAACTTCCGGGCATCGCCGCGACGGAAAGCGGCCACGGCCTCGACGATCCACCATAACCCGAGCAGCCACGCTGCATAGTAGGTTATCTGGGGGTGGCCGGCGCGCAACTCAACCGCGAGGAGGATCGCGAAAACGGCCGCCCCTATAAGTCGCGGGTTCCTGAGGGTGTATACGAAAGCCGCCATGAGCCATGGAAGCCAGGAGATGGCCATGAACTTCGACGTGTGTCCGACCGAGAGTATGATCGGGATGTAGGTCGTGAACCCGGCCGCAATCGCTGCGATGAGGGATGCCAGTGCGCTCGACGTCAGGTAGTAGACCAGCACGTAAACACCCGCCAGCAGCACGAAGAATTGGAACGTGGGCCAGAGGTTCCGGCGGAACCAGATCGACACCGCGTCGATTTGGACGGCCACCCTGTGATACATGATCAGGTAACCGGGCATACCGGAAAACAGATTCGTCGCCCAAAGGGCGTGCTCGCCGGTCTCGGCATGGTGGTCGCTCATCGACTTCGCCATCGCCCGGCTTTGCATCGTGTCGGACCCGACGAGTGTGCGACCTTCAAAAGTCGCCGGAGCAAAAAAAACGGCGCTCATTACCAGGAGAGCGCCGAGAACCGCAAGGTGGCGCGTTCGGGATGACAAATCCTCCCAGAATCCGCCGTCGGCCGGAGCGGGGCCCCGCCCATCCCGGCTTCCGCGCTTGCCTCTCTTTCCCGTACTCTTGCCGGCTTTCGACGCCATCGGATCGGCCGCTATTCGACGAAACGAGGAACGCGGAAGTAGTCCGAATCCGCCGCCGGCGCGTTCTGCAAGGCCTCTTCGTGAGAGATCCTCTGCTCGACCACGTCCTCACGTGTCGCATTGACGAGGTCGAGAACGTGCGACATTGGCTCGACATCGGAGGTATCGAGCTCATTCAGTTGCTCGATGTAGTCCAGGATTTGCGAAAGTTGGGACGCCATCGCCGTCTCCTCCCCATCCGACAGACGGAGGCGCGCCAACCTGGCTATATGTCGAACTTCTTCGACGGATACTGACATATCGGGCTTGGTGATGGTTTCAATTCGTGACTGGTTATCGTTTCAAAAGATACCCGCCCGGATTGAACGTCAGGTAGAATTTCTCCATTTCCCTGTCTTGAAGGAACTCATCGTTCTCAGCCAGGAATGCCTGCAGGGCCTCCATCGGTCCCGGGCCGAACTCCGGAGCAACAGGGTGGCCGTTCAGGTTCGAGTCCTCTACGATCAGGTACTGACCCTGAGTAACGATGTCCTTGTAGATTCGAAGCTCGGCGAGCACATGATCCCGACGATGATCCGAGTCGAGGATTCCCATGACGCGTTGGCCGGGGTCGATCTCGGACCGAACCCTGGCTACGATTTCGTCGTCGGTCGATGAACCCGTGACATACGTGATGCGATCGTGCACCGGCCTTCCCTCGCGCTCTCGGACGTCGATCGTGACGATGCGTCCCGATCCCACGAGATCGCAAAGGGATGCCATGTAGCCGGCCGAGCCGCCGTGCAATGTGCCGCACTCGACGATGACGTCGGGCCTGTTGCGAAAGATGATTTCCTGGTAGATCCACAGATCGAGTGGGCACTTCGCGACGTGCGCGCCCATCCAATACGTCTCCCGCCAGGTCTTTCCGAAAAGATTGGCATCGTAATAAAGCTTGTGAAACTGATCTACAACGCTCTTCTCCTTCTCCGACCCCATATAGATCCGATTAAGGAGCGCCCTCAGAGCGATCTTGAGATTGTGCCCGTAGCGGGCGGCCTCGTAGTTGATCAGGTCAGACAATGGACTTTGTTTTTCGGTTTGTCATCGAGATGGCGTGCGGCCTGCAAGATAGCCTCATAAATGCTAAACGCTAAACGAGAAACGCTAAACGAACGCTAAACGAGAAACGCTAAACGATAAACGAGAAACGCTAAACGAACGCTAAACGATAAACGATGAACGCCAGACACGGAGGCACATCTTCCGTCTGCCATCCGTCTTCGCCCTCACTCGTTCTGGCTTCGCCGGACAAGTCTGCCATCTTCCATCTTCATTCTTCATTCTTCATTCCTCAGCTCCTCCTCCATAAATGCCCTCACTCTTGAAATGAGGTCAGGTATATCGGATCGGGTCAATCCTTCTGTCTCTATAGCGGGTCCGATAACGAGGTGGACGACGCCGGGTTTCGAGACTTTTGCGCGTTCGTCGTACAGTTCGTATGCATTTATCAGCGCGGTCGGCACAATCGGCACACCGGCCTCCACGGCAAGCTGAAATGCGCCTTTGAGCATTTCGCCGATTCTTGGAGACCAGGTACGCCTGCCCTCCGGGTAAATCAGAACGGAGTTTCCGGCGCGAATTCGCTCGGCCGCCTCGTGCATGCTGGCGACGGCTTTGCGCGGCGTGCTGCGGTCGACGAAAAGAGACGCGCTGAAGCGAAGGGCGTGTCCGATGAAGGGAACGCGTCTGAGCTCAGCCTTGGCTACGAAGCCAAATGGATATGGGAGCCCGACCAGATGAGTCCAGATATCCAGTCCGGTCTGATGATTCGAAACGAACACGTATGGCCTTTTTGGATCGAGTCGAGCCAGATGCTTCGCGCGAACCCGGTAACCCGACATCGTCAGCGTGATTCGAGCCCAGAGCCCTCCCCAACGGCGAAAATTGCGCGCGCTGGGATCAAAGACATGGCCGATGATCTGAAGGATGGCGCACGGGATCGACGACAGTCCCGCCCAGAATATTACCCATCCGAAGTGGAGATGCGTTAACAGGTTTCTTGACGGCCCGCCGTACGGCTCGTTCACTGAAGAATCGGATTGAGACACTGTCTGAATTGGAGGTTTCGACCCGCTCAAAGTAGCAGAATTCGGTCAACCTCGAAACTCCCGGACCTGCGCTCCTGCTATCCGGTGTGGATGTGTGCCCCGTCAGCGTTTACATTGCGGGCAGCAAACTGGGGTATTCTCCACGAGTTACGGGAACCTCGATATCATGTTGAACAAGCTGGAAGTACGGGAAGGGTTGTCTGACCTCACGCCGGCATCCATTGCCACGTTATATCGCCGCGCTCCTCTCCTCAGGCCCGTGAAGGATCTCGACGAACTGTGGACGATGTACGAGAACTCGTCTCTGGTTCTTAGCGCATGGATGGAGGGTCGCCTGGTGGGTATTGCCCGGGTACTCTCCGACGGTGTGCTGTTCAGCTTTCTGTGCGACCTGGCGGTAGAGCCCGACGTGCAGCGCCTCGGGGTCGGCAAGTCACTCATAGCATCAGTGTTCGAGCACTGCCGCGGTACCGATATCCTATTGCGCGATTCATCCGGCTCGGCGAGTTACTACCCCCGAATCGGCTTCGAGCGGGCTGGGAACGCCTGGGTCAGAAAGTCCTGACCTTGCTCCGTCATGCCTCGATTGTGACGTGGTCGTAAACCGTCACCACCCCTGGCGTTCGACGCACGAGCTGGTTAATGTACTGTCGATCGTCGAGGCCGACCACGGATCCATAGATCGTGACGGCACCGTCGCGTACGTAGAACCTTAGACGGTTGCGGCCGGGGGCCGGCAGTTCACCTGCCAGGCGCTCGCCAAGCTGACGCGCCAAATCCCTATCGGAAGGTATCGCTTCGTCGGCGCGTCTTTCGGGTCTCCTCCAAAAGACTCTCCTCAACATTGCTTCCTATGGTATGATTGCCCTCTAGCGGCCCCGACGTCACGGAGTGGATCGTACGAGACCGAGAGCGATTAACGTTCTGATATTGCTGGGGTTCCCTATCTCGCCGCGCTCGTCGCGGCGGCGTTTTATTCTCACGCGGAGAACGCGGAGACCGCAGAGAGTTTGTCTTCCACGTTGCATCCACTGGAATCAGCCGCCAGGGAGGCCAAGGCGCAAAGGTGTCGCTGCCGCCTTCCACCTCCCTTTGCGGTCTCTGCGGCTTTGCGTGAGAATTTCTGACCTCTCGCGGAGGGGTCCCTCGCTGCGCTCGGGATGACGGGGGTCTTCAGTTCAAGACCTGCCGGAAGCGATCGTCCTGCTGCGGGACGCGAAGCCGGAGCAATTCCTTCAGGGGCCCGGTCTTGAGATGCAGGTCGAATTGATACGAGGCGAAATCGCCGAACGGCGTCCAGTTGAAACCCATTTCCCAATCATGAAAATCACGGAGG
>DATKEJ010000270.1:0-6515 GCA_035512315.1 Rhodothermales bacterium
CGAATTTGGTCAGCGGGAACAGATGGTGTTTCAGCGACATGAATCCCGCATGCTCGCCGTTAGAATACATAGAGTGGTGCGCGGCGACGATTACGCGCTTTCCCTCGTACTCTCGCATTACATCATCGAATTCTATGAGGAAGTCCTCCTCGACCTCAAGGTTGTAATCGCCAGTGTCGCCGATCGGGCGCTCGAAATCGTGGAGCCACCACTCCGTATCGATGGCAACGAGCACAAGGTCTTCGGTCAGCTCAACGACGCTGGGGCCGGGAAACCCGTCGTCCGGTAGAAAGGTGTTCCCTCGATTCAAATAGGCCTCGATGTGGTCCTCCTGGCGGTTCAGCGCCCACAACCCGCTCTGGCCCGATTTGTCCCAGTCGTGATTTCCGGGTATGAACACGATCCGGCCGCGGAAGTCCTTCAGGGCGTCGAGCTGCTTGTTGATGCGAGCCAGCGATTCGGCATACAGCGGGTCGTCTGACTCCGGGAGGCCCTTCGGATAGATGTTGTCGCCGAGATAAACTGCGGCGCTGTTCTCGGACTCTGCTTTAAATCTGGCTTCGAGCCATGTGAGAATCGGGTCGGGTCCGTCGAGTCGCGGGTAGCCGCTGTCGCCGATCAGGTATATCCGATACAGCAGATCATCCTCGGGGGGTGGGGCGGCTGCTTTCCACTCAGAAAGGCTCTCGGCCAGGTACGGACTCGAGACGCATCCGCCGATCAAAAGCGTCAGACCGGCGAGCGAGGACCAGGTGCGCGCGCAGCGGCGCCGTCCTTCCTTGGCGAATGCTCGGCAGCTCACTCGGGAATCCGCGTCTGGTTAAATCTGAAGATCCTGCCTTTATCGCCCCGTCCTTCGGTCGAGACAAGCAGATCGCCGTTCGGAAGGAACGCGAGGCCCTCCGGCTGGCGCAGGCGGTCAACCTCGACTGGCAGGAGATCGGTCAAGTTCCCTGAGGGAGTAACGACCGCAATGACTTTCAGCACGGAGGAGATCACGAAGATATCCTCGGTCAGCGGGTGTACTGCCAGGGCCGATGGCTTAAAAGCTTCGAGATCCACGATGGTCCACAGGAGCTTGCGGAGCGATTCACCTGGAAGCCCAAGCCTCACGCCAATCGTGTCGAGTGAGATGGTGTAAACCGGCTCTGGATCCATTGTCTTCGTGCGAAGATCGAAGCTGAAAATGCTTCGAATCCTCGAGAGGCCGTCGCCCGGGTACTCCTTCGCAGCGACCAGCAGGCGATGCCGATCGGGCTGATAGCCAAGGCCCTCGGCATCGTTCCTGCGCGAGAGCGGCGTATCGATCTTGACGGCATCCCGATCGTCTGAACGCCAGTCGGTGATGACGAAGATGGCTCCGTCCGACCTGAGCACATACATGGTATCGTCGACCAGTTCGATCCCTTCAAAGTCCCCATCCTTGGCAAACTTGAACTCGTCTACGACGTCGCCAGTGAGGAAGTTTATGATGAAGACTTCGCCCTTCTCGTCCTGAACCGCCGCGACGAGCGAATCGTCGACCAGCGTCAGGCCGGAGATTTCGGTTAACCGGCCGGGGAGGACGAACTCTGCCGCCGGGTTGGCGAAGTCAAACTCGTAGACAGGGTCGCGAGACGACGGCTCCCGCTGATTCTGGCTTCCACATCCGAGAAGCGAAAGGAGAATTGGGATGCAAAGTGAAATCGTATGAGTCAAAATCGTGACCGGTCGACGCGGACTTGCAAGGCGTGGCGGGTCTTCGAGCGACCGCCACGTAACACCGACGGTGAAGGCTGTGGGCTCTGATCAGGGGAAAATACCCATCGTCAGGTAGCTGCTCGCCACTTTCTGGATGGCGCTAATGTACGCCGCGGTGCGAAGATCCGTGTCGTCGCCGTGGAAGAGCATGATGTCGCGAATCTCGTTGTACGCGTTCACCATGGTTTCCTCCAAGCCGGAGTCGACGATGTCAGACTCGCTGGCTCCTGCAGAGAGCTTGCGGAATGTGGCCTCGTCAACCTTGCGGCCGGTCAAGGTCTCCAGCGCCCTCAGTATTTCACGATTCGAGTCTGCCTCGAACCGATTACTCATGCGGCCGAAACGAACGTGCGAGAGGTTTTTCAGCCACTCGAAGTACGAGACCGTGACGCCGCCGGCGTTGAGATACATGTCAGGAATGATGAGGACTCCCCGCTTCAACAGTGCATCGTTGGCATCGGCGGTTACGGGACCGTTTGCGCCTTCGGCCACAATCCTGGCCTTTATGTTGTCCACATTCCCCGAGTGGACCTGGCCTTCCAGTGCGGCGGGGATCAGAATGTCGCATTCCAGTTCCAGGGCGGCAGCGCGGTCGGGCAGATTCTTGGCTCCGGGGAAGTCAAGAATGGATCCTGTCTCCGCTCTGTGCGCCATGAGCTGCTGGAGGTGAATGCCGGTCTTGCTGGAAATCGAACCCTCGTATTCCGCCACCGCGACCAGCTTCGCGCCTGCCTCGGAGAAGTACTTGGCGCAGTGATACCCAACGTTCCCGAGCCCCTGTACGATGAAAGTCTTGCCCTCGATGCCCGGCTCGAGACCGATCTTTCTCATGTCGTCGGCGTGGCCACACGCTTCGCGTACGCCAAAGAACACGCCGCGGCCGGTCGCCTCGTTCCGTCCGCGCACGCCTCCGAGGGGCACCGGCTTTCCTGTGACGCATCCCATTGCGTCGAGCTTCTCGGGAGTCAGCGAGCTGTAAGTGTCGAGGATCCACGCCATCTCGCGGGGACCTGTGCCGTAATCCGGGGCAGGCACGTCGATGCCCGGGCCGATGAAGTTCTTGGAGACCAGTTCGTATGTGAGTCTCCTGGTTATACGCTCCACCTCGTCGTCTGAGTAGTTCCTCTTGTTGATCTTCACGCCTCCCTTGGCGCCGCCGAATGGGACGTCGACCACGGCACATTTATACGTCATGAGGGCGGCCAGCGCCATTACCTCATCTTCGTTCACGGCTTCGGCGTACCGGATGCCTCCCTTAGTCGGAAGCTTGTGCTGGCTGTGTTCGGCTCTCCACGCGTGGATGACCTCGATCGATCCGTCGTCACGCTTCAGCGGAAACGTCATGTGATAGACGCTATTGCAGATCTTGATCTGGCGCAGCAGCCCTCTGGGATAGTCGAGTTTGGCAGCTGCCTTATCAAAAAGCCGATTTACTTGTGCAAAAAAGTCAGTCATGGCTTTGTACCTGAACTTTGGAATGTCTTGCCGTCGTGCCCCAGCCTGGGGTGTTAACGCGACAGGTAGAGATTACGCATTTCGTAAGGCCTCCGAAAATGCTCGTCGGTCAGTTCATCGATGAACGCAATTGCCTCCCCGGTGCTCTTCATCTCAGGGCCGAGCTCCTTTGTAACCTCGGGAAACTTGTCCCACGAGAACACGGGTTCCTTCATTGCGTAGCCCTTGAGTGTCGAAGTGAGCAGTCCCTGCTCGCGAAACGTCGCAATCTTCTCGCCGAACATCAGCTTCGTGCCGATGTTGGCAAGCGGAACACCCGTCGCCTTCGCCACGAAAGGAACCGTGCGGGATGCCCTGGGATTTGCCTCGATGACGTAGACCGTGTCTTCCTTCACCGCGAACTGAACGTTTATGAGTCCGACGACCTTCAGTTTCAGTGAGATTTCCCTCGTGTAGTTCTCTATTGTCCGGATCACCTCGTCTGAGAGCGAAAACGGCGGGAGCACGGCGGTCGAGTCGCCCGAGTGCACGCCGGCTGGCTCGATATGCTGCATGATCCCGGCTATGAACACCTCCTGGCCGTCACAAAGCGCGTCGACGTCGAGCTCGATTGCATTCTCGAGAAACAGGTCCAGAAGGATGGCATTGTCGGGCAGCAGCTGCCAGATCGCTGTCACGTACTCCTGCACTTCCTCCTTGTTGATGGCGATCCGCATGCCCTGACCACCCAGTACATAGTTGGGTCTGATGAGGAGAGGGTACCCTATGTGTTCCGCGACCTGGACCGCTTCGTTGACGGTCTTTGCCATGCCATAGGGTGCGAACGGAATCTCGAGGTGCTTCAGGAGAGCCGAAAATTTGCCGCGATCCTCCGCAAGGTCCATGTCGGCGATCGTCGTTCCGAAGATCGTTGTCGAGGTTTCGGATATTCGTTGACCGATCTTGAGCGCAGTCTGGCCGCCGAGCTGCACGATGATTCCCTCGGGTTTCTCGTGCTCGATGACGTCGAGGACGCGTTCCCAGAAGATCGGCTCGAAATACAGCTTGTCGGCTATATCGAAATCGGTCGAGACCGTCTCCGGGTTACAGTTGATCATGATCGCCTCGTAGCCCATCTCCCTGCAGGCAATCACGCCGTGTACACAGGAGTAGTCGAACTCGATGCCCTGTCCTATGCGGTTGGGGCCGCTGCCGAGGATGATGACCTTGCGCGAATCGCTGACGTCCGATTCGTTGTGGCTATCATAAGTCGAGTAAAAATAAGGAGTTTGAGCTGGAAATTCACCGGCGCACGTATCGACGAGTCGAAATGACGGCACGATGTCGGCTCGCTTTCGGCGCCGGCGCACGTCGTCTTCCTTGCCGTCGTCGGCGAGCAGATATGCGATTTGACTGTCTGAAAAGCCGTTCACCTTCGCCCGTTCCAGTAGTTCGTCGCTGATCGAGGTCAGCGTTTCTCGCTCGAGTTCCAGCTCGATATCGACCAGCTCGCGGATCTGATGCAGAAACCACGGATCGACCTTCGTGATGTCGGCGATCTCCTCGACGCTCGCTCCGATCTTGAATGCGTTCCGGATCTGGAGCGTACGATCCCACCTTGGCTCCCTGAGCCGGGTTCGGACCAGTTCCCTCGACGGGATCTGCCGGTCACCGCCGAGACCGGCGTAGCCGATCTCGAGGCTTTGCCACGCCTTTTGGAGGCTCTCATTGAACGTACGTCCAATCGCCATGACCTCGCCGACCGCCTTCATCTGCGTCGAGAGGACTTCGTCGACGCCCTCGAACTTTTCGAAGTTGAAACGGGGAATTTTGGTCACGACGTAGTCGATGGCCGGCTCGAAACAGGCGCTTGTCGTTCCCGTGACGTCGTTCGGCAGCTCGTCGAGCGTGTACCCGACAGCGAGTCGGGCCGCGACTTTCGCGATGGGGTATCCGGTTGCCTTGGATGCGAGCGCCGACGATCGTGACACGCGCGGGTTGATCTCGATGGCGATCATCCGGCCCGATTCCGGGTCGACAGCGAACTGGACGTTACACCCGCCTGCGAACGTACCGATCGAACGCATCATCTTGACCGCCGCATCCCTCATCGCCTGAAACTGCTTGTCGGTCAGTGTCTGCGACGGCGCGACGGTGACGGAGTCGCCTGTATGGACGCCCATTGGGTCGACGTTCTCGATCGAGCAGATAATGATAACGTTGTCATTCGAGTCCCGGAGAAGCTCCAATTCGAACTCCTTCCACCCGAACACGCACTCCTCGATGAGCACCTCGTGAACCGGGGAGATTTCGAGTCCCCTCGTCACCTTGCGATCGAACTCCTCCGGGTACCACACGATGCTGCCTCCGGCGCCTCCCAGCGTGAAGCTAGGGCGGATAACGACCGGGACGCCGCCCAGGAACTGGGCTACCTCTTTCGCTTCGAGGAGGCTCTTTGCGACGCGGCTTTGGGCCTGATCGACGCCTATCGACTCCATGAGGTCGCGGAATTTCTGGCGATCCTCTGTGATCTGGATCGCGTCGATATCCACACCGATTACTTCGATGTTGTTCGCTTCCCAGAATCCTTCGTCGTGCAGTTGCTGCGCCAGATTCAGGGCCGTCTGACCGCCCATCGTTGGGAGAACTGCATCCGGCCGGCATTCCTTCACGATCGCTTTTATCGACGGCGCCGTCAGTTCCCGAAGGAAGATACGGTCGGCCGTCATCGGGTCGGTCATGATCGTGGCCGGATTGGAGTTGACCAGATAGACCTTGTAGCCCTCGGCGCGAAGGGCCCTCGCCGCCTGCGTTCCGGAATAGTCGAATTCGCAGGCCTGGCCTATGATGATCGGGCCCGACCCGATTAAAAGTATGCTCTCGATGTCAGTCCGTTTCGGCATGCCGTGGTAGCGTCTAGTCTGTTGCAGTGCGGTCGACCGGCACCGATACGGTTTCTCGTCCATGTTCGTGGACAAGCTGAAGGAACGAATCGAAGAGGTAGCGGCTGTCGTGCGGTCCGGGGGAGGCCTCCGGATGGTATTGCACCGAAAGCCCTGCGAAGTTCTTGAATCTGAGCCCTTCCAGCGTGCCGTCGTTCAGGTTCACGTGGGTCGACCAGGCTTTCGCGGCAGAGCTTTCTTCCCATGTCACGGCAAAACCGTGATTCTGAGTCGTTATCTCAACTCGACCGGTGTCGGCATTGCGAACGGGCTGGTTTGCGCCGCGGTGTCCGACCAGCTTTTTGTAAACCTCGAGACCTTCGGCAAGCGCCAGCAGCTGGTGCCCGAGGCAGATGCCGAAGAGCGGCACCTGAGTATTTATGAGTTCCTTGACGGTGG
>DATKEJ010000271.1:0-5882 GCA_035512315.1 Rhodothermales bacterium
GTATTCGATTCTTTGCGATCCTGCGTGAACTGACGGGGATGCGCACTCTGGCGATGTCTCTCGACAAGCCCGAGGAGGTGGGCGTTATACTCGATCGTCTGGTTGCACACCATCCGGCGATCGGTCCGTACAGAACGGCCCTCCGCGCCGCGGTGAATCAGGAGTACGTTGACGAGGCGTTCACGGTGTTCAATGGGGATGAGCTGGCCGTCATCACCCCCGTGAGCGGAGGCTGATGGATTGAAAACATGGAAGAGCGAATTCACGTTGATTGTGGACCCGCGGCTCTGGCCGTTGTCGATGCCGTTGCTTTCGTAGCTGACGAAAGGGCGGGAGGGATCGCTGTGTTCGCAGGCACCACACGTAGATATACAGATGACCTCGAGACGGTCGAACTCAAGTACGAGGCCTTCGAGCAAATGGCTGTTTCAGAGATGCGGAAGCTCGCCGTGGCTGCTGTCGAGGAGTACTCGCTCGTGAAGGCGTACGTGGCGCACCGAGTCGGCCGGGTCGCCTTCGGCGAGACCAGCGTGCTGATTGCAGTCTCTTCAGCGCACCGTGACGAAGCTTTCAAGGCGTGTCGGGTCCTGATCGATCAGGTGAAAACACAGGTGCCGATCTGGAAGAAGGAGGTCTACGCTGACGGCTCCGAGGAGTGGGTGAAAGGATCCGTTCCGGTGCTGCGGGGCAGGAAAAGCTGAACCTATGGCAATGGATCTGAAGATCGGATGTTACCAGTTCGAACCAACGCTCCTGGACCGGGAGGCTAACCTACGGACCTTGGAGCAGGCATTCGAGGCCGTCTCGGTCGACCTTGCGGTGTTTCCGGAGCTTCTATCTTCGGGATACTTCTTTTCGTCGCAGAAGGACGTCGATTCGGTAGTCGAAGAGATTCCCGACGGTCCGACGACGGCCAGGCTCATCGAGTTGGCAAAATTGCATCGATGCCACATCGCTGCTGGGCTTCCCGAGGTAGACGGAGACAAATACTTCAACAGCTCGGCGCTCGTGGGTCCGGATGGCTATGTCGGCCGCTATCGGAAGACCCATCTGTTCTACGAGGAGAAGCTGTGGTTCGCGCCAGGAGATTCGGGATTTCCGGTTTTCGATGTCGTATCCTCGTCCGGCGTCGCGTATCGACTGGGCATCATGATCTGTTTCGACTGGTTCTTTCCGGAGTCCGCTCGGACACTCGCGGCGCGCGGAGCGGACGTCATCGCCCATCCGTCCAATCTCGTAAAGGAGTGGTGCCCGCGGGCAATGCCCATTAGAGCGCTGGAGAATCGCGTCTTCACCGCGACGGCCAATCGAATCGGGACGGAGTCCAACGGAAAGGAACGGCTCACCTTCATAGGATCCAGTCTGGTCTGCGGTCCTGACGGCATCGTGCGTGCGAGCGCCGCTCGAGAGACGACGGAGTGGATTTTCGCAACGTGCGATCTCTCGGAGGCGCGGGACAAGCGAGTCACGAACCGGAACGACATCTTCAAGGACCGGCGACCGGAGAGCTACCGAGGGTAGAGCCTATATACCCCGCCATCCGCCGCTTCATACATCGGAATCAGCTGGAATTTGTCCTTGATCTCGTCGAGGGAGTACTGATTGAAGATGTAAATCGCCTCGTACCGCGGATCCCGGACCTCGGCACGGAACCAGATCAGGGTCACGCTGCGTTCGGGCTGGTCGACGAGCGCCCGGAAATCTTTGATCGTGGGACGGTCGTTCAACGCATCCACCGAATAGCCCGCCGCCCACCTCGGATTCAACCGGTCCGGCAGGAAATCCACCACGAGGCCGGTGTGCAGATAGACGCCGAGCGTCGCGTTCGAAAACGCATCCGTTCCCAGCGAGTCGGGGTTATCTCGCACGAACTGCATCACATCCGATTCACGCCAGGCTCGGGTCGCATAGCCGCCGGCGCCGTTCTCGAACCGGTCTGAAACCAGTCGCACAGACGTGAACGCCTGTACGGACATCCATCCTGCAACTAGCGCCGCCACGAACGGACGAGAACGTCGAAAACGCTCAGACGACCATGCGAAGGAGGCGACGATTAGAACAATGACCGGCACATAGACCGGCATCACGAATCGGGTCGACACGAAATCAGATGCGAAAAGCGACGTGGCGGCGACGATCACGACGACGTGCGAAACTGCGACGGTCGCCAAGACGGTCCTGTCGGAAGTTGACGACCGCCCGGGTTCGGTCCTGCCCATCTTCCGGAGAACGACTGCAATCACTGCCACCCCTGCGGCCACGAGCGTCAGTCGAGTCCACTGCGGCACCTCGTCCGGCACAAACCAGAGCGCAATGCTGTCGGTCACCAGCTCGAGGTTTAAGAGAAAGGGATACGGCGACGGGAGCCTGTCTCCCGTCAATGAGCCCGCGACGAGGGCGTTTCGAGCGAGCCACACCATCAATGGAGCGAGAGAGATCGCTGCGAACACGGATGCGTCGACGAACCGTCGCTTGCGGCTTTCAGCCGAGAACAGAACTACGACGGATCCGGCGAGCGTGTTCGCTACTCCGGGGTAACGGGTAAGGCAAGACAATCCAGCGAGCAATGCCGCCCAGACGAGCAACGAGTATTGACCCTCGTCCCTCCATTTGCAGAGCAGGAGCGTCATCCCGAGGGTCAGAAGCACGAAGAGTGGCTCGGAGAGGACGTAAGAGTGGTACAATAGGAACGTCCTGCTGAAGAGAAGAAGAAGGACTCCGACGATGAGCCACACGTGGTTCGGGAGCACCCTCGCGAACAGGATTCCCGCGAGAATGAAATTGCCGGCGTAAAGAAGGGCTTGCAGCACACGTGCGGCAGCTTCGACCGAAGGCGTCACGAGGCCGACAACGCTCAAGAGGACCGAAAACAGCGGAGGAAAGATGACGAGCGGGGCACCGCGAAAATCGGTCAGTCCAGAACCTTCCAGGAGATGCCTTGCCGCCGATAAATACAGCACTCCGTCATTACTGGCGCCCAGGCCAAACTCCGAGCCAAGGAGAAGAATCGTTGTGGCGCCCGCCAGTCCGAGTGCGACCACCATGCCCCCCACAGGGCCGGCTAATTTGAACGGCCGAGCGGCCCCATGCCGGTTCATGATGAACCCCCGGTAAGAGCGCGTGACTTGCGTCAGGCCCAGAGGGCGCGCTCGATGGCCCGCACGACCCTCGTTACGGGGTCATCGGATACAGCGGGCTCAAAGCTCCGGCCGGTGATGGCCTCAAAAAGCTCGATGTACCGGGCTGAAACGGCCGCACGGAACGAATCCGGGAGCGTCGGCATCGTCTGACCCTCCTTGCCCGCAAATCCCTGATCCATCAGCCACTCGCGAACGAACTCCTTTGAAAGCTGCCGCTGCGGCTTATCAGCGGCGAGGAGTTCGTCGTATGTGTCGGAATAGAAGTATCTCGATGAGTCGGGCGTGTGGACTTCGTCGATGAGGACGATCGTCCCGTCAGCCAACGTCCCGAACTCATACTTGGTGTCCACGAGAATCAAGCCCCGCTCTGCCGCCATTTGAGTTCCCCGTTCGAATAGCGAAAGGGCGTACGAACGAAGACGATCGTATGTGTCCCCGCCGATGAGTCCGCGGGCGACGATCTCCTCTGCAGACGTGTCCTCGTCGTGACCCTCGACTGCCTTGGTCGTAGGAGTCAGCAGGGGAGTGGGGAACCGTTCGTTCTGCCGCATGCCCTCTGGCATGGTGTTTCCGCACAGGGTTCGCCCCCCAGCCTTGTAGGTTCGCCATGCGTGGCCCGCAAGATATCCCCGCACGACGAACTCGATCGGGAAGACGGTGCACTTCTTCGCCATCGTCACGTTCGCATCCGGCACGGCGTCGACATGGTTCGGGACGAGGTCGCCAGTGTGCTCGAAGAAGTAAGCGGCGAGTTGGTTTAACACCTGCCCCTTGAAGGGTATCTGCTCCCGCAGCACGAAATCGAACGCCGAAATCCGGTCGCTCACGACGAGCACATAGCGATCGTCTGGCGTGGCAACGGTATCACGGACCTTTCCGCGGTACGCTTTTCCGAATCGCGACAGGTCTACTCCCGCCAAACAATGATCGAGTTGCTTGTTGATTGCCTCGATATGAGGGCTTTCAACGGTGGTTATGGCTTCCATTTGAAGTCGCTGGACTCTCTGACGTTGAGTTGTGGGACAATATGTTCGGATATCGGGTTAGCCTGGTTGCCCTCGGCGACCCGGCGAAGCAGGAGTTCGGACGCACGGTAACCGATCTGCTGCATTTCCTGATCGACACTCGACAGCCCGATGTACCGGCTGATCTTGATGTCGTCATAGCCCACGATGGCGAAATCAGTCCCCACGGATCTCCCGGCTTCGCGGAGAGCCTTCCACGCGCCGATCGCCTGGACGTCGCTGCTGGCAAAAACGGCTGAAATCGAAGGGTCAATAGCCAGGAGCTTCTGCATGGCCTCGTAGCCTGCCTCCTCACTGAAACCCGCGTGCTTGAGGGTTCGTCCGGACTGCACCAGATCGGCATCGAATTCGATGCCTGATTCCTCCAAGGCCCTCCTGTAACCGGCCACGCGGAGCGTATTGGCTTTGGTATCCGCGAGTTTCGAATCCCAGACGTTCGCAGTGACCAGTCCAATTCGTCGGTGCCCGTTCTGAATGAGGTGCATGACGGCAGCATGGGCGCCGGCCTCGTCGTCCCAGTGGAAACAGTCGAAGTGCGGCGACTCGGCCCCGATCAATATTACCGGGGCATGCAGCATCCGCAGCTCGTGTGAGAGCCGATCGTCAACGGGTAGCGAGGCCAACATAAGCGCGTCGACTGCCCCACGCGTGAGGAAACGCCACAGGGTTTGTAGAGGCGCCCCGGATCCGAGGTTGCAGAGCAGAAGATCGATGTCGCGCTCCCGCAGGCAGTCTTTGACGCCTTTGAGCAGCTCATTGTAGAACTGCGAGGTAGAGGAGGGGACCGCCACAGCGATCGAATCCGTCTGACGCTGTGCAAGCGATTTGGCGGTCCTATCCGGCCGGAACTCGAGGGCTTCGATGGCGGCCTGAACGCGCCGCCGGGTGTCTGGAGACACTTCCGGTGATCCGTTGAGAACCCGTGAAACCGTCGAGATGGCCACGCCTGCCTTATCCGCTACGTCGTAGATTGTTACCTTCGCTTTGTCCATTTGTGTCGAACGTCGAACACCGGATGCATCGGTTGGAAGCTATGCATTTTGGAGATAACGATGAACGGCTTCCGTCATTCCGGCGAAAGCCGGAATCCAGGCTTCGTCGTTTCAGGATTCCGGATCGAGCCCGGGATGACAATCGGCCGGCCCTAGATGACGGCGCCGGCAGGACGTTCGACGCTCGTCAATGGCAACGTGGACGAGCAGTGGCTTATCTTCAATGATTCCTCCCACTCAGATCTGAGCTCGGCTCATCGATACATGGCACGCGTACTGCTTGACAACGTTCAGAAGGTCTACGACAACGGGTTCGTAGCTGTTCATGGCGCCTCATTCGAGGTGGAAGACGGAGAGTTTGTAGTACTCGTCGGCCCGTCGGGATGCGGCAAGAGTACAACCCTTCGCATGGTGGCAGGTCTCGAGGACATTACCTCCGGCACGCTTACGATCGGCAACCGAGTCGTCAACGACGTCCCTCCGAAAGATCGGGACATCGCCATGGTATTCCAGAACTATGCGCTCTACCCGCACATGACCGTGTTCGACAACATGGCATTCGGCCTGAAGCTCAGGAAGTTCCCGAAGAGTGAGATCGCGTCACGCGTCGAGAGCGCCGCCGAAACACTCGGAATTACTGAAATTCTTGAACGCAAGCCGAAGCAGCTTTCCGGCGGCCAGCGCCAGCGTGTCGCCGTCGGCAGGGCCATCGTCCGGAAACCGCA
>DATKEJ010000272.1:0-5661 GCA_035512315.1 Rhodothermales bacterium
TCGGAATCCAGACCAAACGTTGTACCCCACACGGTGGTAATCGCGGCCGGCGTCTCGACGACGAACACGTTATTTCCGGGCTTGACTGTGAACAGTGCCCGGCCATTCAGGCTGACTTTCCGATCGAACGGATGCTCGGCAGTGGTTTTCTGATAGGTCAACTCGGCTCCGGCAACGAGTCGAACCGTGGATCCATCCTCGAGCAAAACGGATTCGATTCCGTCATCGCCCGCACGAACGACCACCTTGTTCTCGTCCTGAAGCAGACCCACGTACAGAAGTGCACTGACTGCTACGACCGCCACAGCGGCGGCCGCGCGAAGAAATGGTCGAGCAGCCGGTCGAACAGGCCGCCATCCAGGCGGCTTTGACGAACGGGCTGCCGGAACGATTTCCTTCGCGTCATCCTGGGTATGGAGCCGCCACGTCTCCTCGAAATCGATCTGTTCATCCTCGATGCAATCGAGGATGTTTTTCAATGCCTCGCTTTTCTCGATCGCGCGTTCGAAGTGGAGCCTGTTTCGCTCTACTTCCGCGAGTTCTTCGGGAGCAAGTGCGTCGATTCGCCCGTTTCTCCAAAGAGAGAATTGAACGAGCAGGTGGCGATCCTTCACGGTTTGATCGATGTCCGACCGAATAGCCCTTCGCAAGTGTCTCCACTCTGCAAAAGCCGCATTGATATCAGCCCGGCCATCGAGTGCTTCTTCAAGCTCCACTCGCTCGTCGGGGCTTACCTCGTCGTAAAGAATAAAGCGGTCGATCCAGTCAGACATGTTACTCGTACCGATCCCCAAGCAGTCATCCGCATAGTCGCCTGTAACACTTGGAAAGTAACAAATAATCGCCGGGCGTGCGTCAAGCGACAAGCAAACGTCGCATTCTCTCGAATGCGCGTTTCACCTGCATCTTGACGGCAGCCTCCGACGTGTGGATCATGTCGGCAATCTCCTTGTAGCGGTATCCGTACTCACGAAGCTCCAAAATCTGCCGTGCGCGTGGCGAGAGAGTTCCGAGCGCCCTCTGCACGTCGATTGATTCCGCCGAATTGGTCGTTCCAGCGGCCTCCTTCGGAGGATCTGCCGGATCGTACAGCACCTCTCTTCCACCGTATCGACCTCTGTAAAGGTCGTGCAACTCGTAGAGCGCCGCCTTCATGGCGAAGCCCATGAAACGGTCGGATCGCTGCAGATCGGAAAGCCCGCGATGGACGCGGAGCAGCGTGTTTTGAATAAGGTCTTCAACCTCGGGCTTGAGGCCAACACGCTTGATGAAGTAGGTGTGCAGAATCGGGCGGAGCCGCGCCAACAGGCGCTCCTCGGCACCGCTATCCCCTGCTTGGATACGGTCGACAAACTCCGGCGTAAATTCCTCTGGCGTCTGCACGATGTCCTGCGGATCTTCGTTATCCCTCCGTGCAAGTCGGACGAGCCACGAGGCACGATCAACGCTTGCTTCCGCAGGAGGATAATATCCGCTTCGGTACTTCATAGCCTCAACGCCGTCAAATGACCCAACTCGTGGGCGACCGGTCAAGATGCAGCGTTGAATGGTTGCTTCCCCGCTTGCACCCCCTTCTTGACGTCGATCCCTCAAGAGCCAATAAAAGGGATCGGCGGGCCTTGCGCAAGGCTGATTAAGAAAAAAGCTTTGTTAACGAACCGGCCGCTGCGGGATCACGTGATAGAACGGACGGTGAAGCCCGTGTCTTCGATAGCGGCAGCCAGGCGATCAAGCTTCACAGCCCTCTCGTCGACATCGACAACCGCGCTGCCGATCTCGACCGAGCGTATGTCGATCCCTTCGATTCGCTCGAGTGCCTCGCGAACGGTTTTAACGCAGTGCCCGCAGCTCATCCCATCGATGCGAACGTTGACGGTTTTTCTATTCATGGTCTGCATTTCATGACGGGTCAGACCGAAGCGGCTTCCGTTTCTCCGGCTTCCTGGATCGCTCGACCAGACGACGACCCGAGGTCACCTGGAAACTGTCTGATGTCCGTCTGATCCGGCGTCCGACCGGTTCCAGCCGCGACGGGAGATCTCTCAGGAATGACGAACCGGCTATTGGGTTGAGCATCGCTGGCCTCAATCGCCTTTTCGGCAGCGGCATGCATGCTCTCGTCGGCGTTTCGCCAGATCGCCCGCGTGTTCTCCTCGATGACGAGTTCCGACAGGTCGAAGAAGTGCCGCAATGAGGTACGATCACGGTCGAGGCACTCCTTCGCAACGCTGGAACGAAGCTGGTCGTCGAATTTGGACAGCGCACCCGAGAGTGCGAACAGGTACATGAAATTGTCGCTGATACGCGCCTGAACGGCCTGTCGCGACACGATACTCTCCTTGAACTGAAGGCTGGCCTTCATGAATACGTGCGATTGATCCCGCACAAGGCGAGCGAGTCGGCGGGCAAGATCAGCGAGCTCCGGCTGCACGTTGGGAGACTGAGGAATCCCGCGCTTCAGCCCGAACAGCATTTCCGATCCTACCCTGAATCCTCTGGCGGCAATCCTCGGGCGAAGCCCGGCGCGAACCATCCCCTTCAGGTTGTTCGATACACTTTCGTCGGTATCCCAGAGGAGCATGTTCTTGAGCGAAAGGAGATGTTCCGCCAGCTGTTTGCCCCCGTACGCAAAAATGAACGACTGCATGACCTCGTTCGCACCCTCAACGATGAGGTTGAGCCGGCTGTCTCTGAACGCCCTCTCAACCTCGTTCTCGGTCATATAGCTCTCGCCTCCCATAATTTGGACGGCGTCGTTTATGACCACCCAGCCCATTTCCGACACGAAAACCTTCGTCGCGGCCGTCTCGACCATGATGTCGGGGTCGCCGCGATCCAGCATCCCGGTCATGAGGTAGAGAACGGCATCCATCGCATAAGTGAGGGCAGCCATCCGCGCAATTCGCATCTTGACGAGCTCAAAATCCGAGAGCGGCCTGTCAAACTGATAGCGCGTTCTCGACCACTTGACTGCCTGATCCATTACATGCTCGGCTGAACCGAGCATGCCCGCCGACAGCGTGCAGCGGCCATAATTCAGGCACGTGAGTGCGACCCGCAATCCCTTCCCTTCGGCTGCAAGTCTATAATCTACAGGTACCTTGACGTCGACGAACCGGATCCTCGCCTGCCACGTTCCACGGATGCCGGCCTTCGATCGGTTCTTCTGAAAGATCTCGATTCCGGGCATGTCCGGTGTACAGAGCAGGGCGGTTATCCCTGATTTCTCTTTCCCTGTATCGGGATCACGGAACGTCTGGCGCGCCATCACAGTGAAAAGACCACTCATCGCTCCGGACGTGATCCACTTCTTCTCCCCATTCAGTATGTAGTGAGATCCGTCGTCGCTCAGCCTGCAATGGGTCTCCTGGCCACCCGCATCACAACCCACGTTCGGCTCCGACAGGCAGAAAGCGGACAGGAAGTCGCGAGCCACTTTCGGAAGCCATCGCCGTTTCTGCTCGTCTGACCCGAACAGCATAATAGCCTTGCATCCGATCGATTGATGGGCCGAAACGACGACGGCGGTCGATCCGCACTTCGAACCAATGTGTTGGAGGACCCGGTTGTAGCTCGTCACCCCGAGACCAAGGCCTCCGAACTCCTCGGGAATAGTCATCCCCATCACGCCCATATCGAAGAGTCTCTCGATCACCCACTCCGGAATCTCCTCATTCTGGTCGATCCAGGTGGCAGGGTGCTCGTTCTCCAGATAGGCGGCCAGCTCTTCGATCAGCGCGTCGGCGCGTCGGCGCTCCTGCTCAGTCTCTCTTGGATAGGGAAACACTAGACTGGTTCGGAATCTCCCCCAGAACAGGTTCTTCATGAATCCCATTTCGTCGGGTTCCGGACCCAGCATCGCTTCCGCGTCGGCGATCATTTTTCGATCGTCGGCTGAAATTTTCTTAAGCTCGCTGAGAATTGACATACCGTTTTGTGGACCTCCGTACGTCCGATTCTGTTCGATGCCGTGCCCGGCAGCGCTTCCAAGTTACATACATGGAATGTGACGGTTCCTATGCGTCTACGCGCCGCGCGGCGGGGCGCGTCTTTTTCACTGAACCTAAACGCCGCCCCCTTCGACGCTTTCCTATCATCCCAAAACCAGTCTCCTCATGTCGACCTTTTCAGAGAAACTAGCCTCCGCACAGCGGAGCTCGTCGTCGATACTTTGCGTCGGTCTCGACCCCGATTCGGATCGGATTCCCGCCCATCTTAGGGCGAAGGATCCGGCAGAGGCTGTCGTCCAGTTTTGTTCTGAGATCATCATCGCTACCTCGGAGGTATGCTGCGCATACAAACCCAATCTTGCGTTTTTCGAGGCGCTCGGCCCTTCGGGGGCGACGGCTCTGGATCAAGTCGTGAGGGAGATACCGAAGGATCGGATCATCATTGCGGACGGAAAACGCGGTGATATAGGCAATACCGCGGTGCATTACGCGCGGTCGATCTTCGATCGTCTCGGCTGCGATGCCTGCACCGTGTCTCCCTACATGGGCTCCGACGCAGTCATTCCTTTCCTTGGTAAAGAAGGAACCGCCGCCTTCGTTCTCATAAGAACATCCAATCCGAGTTCAGCGGAACTCCAGATGACGATCCTCGAGGGTTCCCCTCTCTATCTGCGCGTCGCGGAGATGGCCAATCGCTGGGGAAAGGATCAGCCGGGCGAGATCGGGTTCGTCGTCGGTGCAACGGACCCTTCATCACTTGAATTGCTCCGCGACCTTTACCCGAGCGTTCCCTTTCTCATACCGGGGATCGGTACTCAAGGGGGCAATCCGGAAGACATATTGCGGGCTGCCAGACCCGAATCGTCGCCCGTCGTCGTCAACGCGAGTCGATCCATTCTGTATGCCGGATCAGGGGAAGATTTCGCCGAACGGGCAAGAGAGGCAGCCATCGCCACACGAGACAGTCTGTCCTGAAAGCCTTGACTTCGATCCGACGAACACGGTAACGCGAACCGACGGCCCTCCAGTAAGGCCAAACTTTCGGTGCTGCCGTATGACGTTACGGCCTGAATCTCGGTCGCGAGTGGTCGGACGTTCGACGTTTAGACGCTTAGACGTCTTCGTCCGTCACTTCACCGTTCAATTCTCGGTAAAGCCACGCCCTCGCGACGGCCCACTCCCTCTTGACCGTGGCAGTTGACACGCCGACAACCTCTGCGGTCTCTTCGATGCTCAATCCACCGAAAAACCGGCACTCGACGATCTGACTCTGTCGCGGATCCATTTCCGCGAGACGCTGAAGTGACTCGTCGAGAGCCACGAGCGCGTCGGCTCGGACCTCCGAGGCCACTGAATCGGCCTCTCTGATGGAGATGATAGCGTTGCCGCCCCTCTTTGCCGCATTCCTCCGGCGGGCATAATCGACCAGAATCCGTCGCATCGCCTGTGAGGCCAGTGCGAAAAACTGGCCTCGACTCTGCCAGTTGATCCTATGCTGATCCGCAAGCTTGATATACGCCTCGTGTACCAGAGCAGTCGTATTCAGCGTGTGATCAGACCGCTCCGATCCCAGCTTCGCCTTCGCCAGACGCCGCAATTCCATATAAACCAGCGGCATAAGTCTGTCCAGCGCCGAGCGATCCCCGGACCCCAAGCTAACGAGCAGCTGCGTAACCTCGTGTTTCGTGATCGCCTCAGACACGAAAAACAC
>DATKEJ010000273.1:0-6260 GCA_035512315.1 Rhodothermales bacterium
GACCTTCTCGACTGGGACAGCGACGGCGACACGGACCTCCTCGCGAGCGGTCATGAGGAGGCCACCGGCTCGCGCCCCGCGCGTTTGTACCTCAATGAGAATGGCCGATTCTCAATGTACCACGAGGTAATACATTATGAAGACATGTCGTTCGCCCCGGGTGACTTCGATCGCGACGGCGACGTGGACCTGTTCGCGACGGGATTCAATCCCGAAGCTCTCGGACTCGTGACACCTACCGCGACCTTCTGGATCAAGTGGGGTCACTTCTCGAATGCCGCCCCGACTCCGCCCGCCAATCTCTCTTCGACTGTTGATGGTGGTCGGGTCGAGCTCAATTGGAGTGCCGCTACCGACGACAAGACGGTATCACCGGCACTGACCTATAACGTTCGCGTGGGCACGCAGCCTGGCGGGGTCGATGTCATGTCTCCACTTTCACACCCGCAGACTGGAACTCGTTACGTTTGCGCGCCAGGAAATGTCTTTCACAATCTGCGTTGGCCTCTCAGGAGCCTGCCCCCGGGGACGTATTACTGGAGCGTACAGGCGGTCGATCAGAGCTGCGTCGGATCGAGCTTCTCCCCCGAGAGAACATTCGTCGTAACCGGCACATCGGAGTCGCTCAATGCGGGCAATGATGAGCTGCCCTCCATCCTATCCATTCAGCATGCCCACCCGAATCCATTCGGCGATCGGACAACGCTGAGCTACACCCTTCAAAACGCATTGGAGGTCGAGCTTAGCATATTTGATGTGCTCGGACGCAGAGTCCGCACGATCGCTTCCGGACTGATTCCGGCCGGCTCGCACGCGGCTGTTTGGGACGGGCTCGACACTCGGGGTATGCCGACGGCATCCGGCATATACGTTTACCGGCTTCGTTCCAACCGGCGCGCGATTTCGGGCACCGTTATCCTCACCCGATAATATCGCCGGGAGATACGCATCACGCTTAGATAGTGCGCCCCACTCGCCTCGCGAACCATTCTACTTGTCGGGAAGCGCGCTCCACTCGAACGGAAGTATTCTGACCTCAGGTTTTCTGCCCGTCAGCCTGTACAGGTCTTCGAGCGTCATATAGCCGAGGAGCCGGGCAGTATGCCGATCCGGCAGCCACTCGACCGAAAATCGGGCGACCGAGCCTACGAAGCCGAAACCATTTTCAACGTTCGACATCGTTCCGGGCTGCACGAGCACCTCCGGATCGAATCTTCCTTCTGGCGGGCTGAAGGCAAGGTCGAGCATGGTGAGCTCCATTCCAATGCCGGCGAGTGGCACCTCTCCCGGGCTGTAAAGCGTGTCTAAAATAGATTTGTCCTCGAGAAGGTCAATCTCGACTTCCCATGCGGCAGGAGCTGTGGGACCATTGTCAGGTATCTTGGGGATATGCACGTCTTGAAACGAGCCGTTCGGCGAGGCCATGAATCGATAGTAGTGATCGATGCGCCAGGGCTCACGATCGATTCCGGTCCAGACGACCGCCTGATTTGCCGCGGTGAGTGCGAAGGCGTCGCGAAAGACGAGTTCCTCCAGTCGCACGTCGCCATCGGGTACGGCGGGCACAGTAGTTTGCGCCGTCGTAATGACGTCTGAGTTTCCCGGGGTTATTTCAACGCGGTAGGTATGTCCCGGACGGAGTCGAAGCGGCGCATAAAAGACATGTCCCTGCGTTCCATTCGCGAACGTGACGACGGAATCGCGCCATTTCTGTCTTTCGCCGGCCTCCAGGTCTTCCGAAATGAACGTCACATCGAGAGGACTGATCTCACCGGCGCCTAGAGTCCCTCGAATGGGGATCACGCGAACATATTGCGTATCGCGGCCCATGTCTAGTGTGCCGAAGAGCGTGTAGTTCTGGTCGCTCTCCAGAAACGGATTGACGTCCTCATCACAGGCCGCCAGACCAACTGCTATCATCAATAAAGCCGGGATCAGGAATACTAGACGGTGCATCCGAGACGACGAAACTAATTGAATTCGAGCTTGAGGCCGAAGGATGGGATAAGCGGAAGCTGGTTCATTCGCCTCAGCGTGAACAGGTCGAGATAGAAGAGGTTTGCCCGGTCATACGCGTTGATCAGTCCAGCCTGTAAGGTCAGACCTACGTTCGAACCGATTGAGGCCTCTCGCTCAAGTGAAACATCCAGGCGGTGATAGGCCGGAAGACGGCCCTTATAGGGCTGACCGTAGAGCACCCGCGTACGTCCCGGATCCTTCAGAACGTCCGTCGGTCCAGCGAGCAGGATGAACTCATCGAAACCGAGCGCCTGCGTGTAGGGGAGTCCGGATCCGAACTGCCAGCGCACACTGAGGTCGAATCCGAACAGGTCCAGCACGCCAAGTGCGTTAACCTGGTGGCGGCGATCGTGCGACGGGTGAAAGGTCCTGGCCTGCTCACCGTACCAGTGGCGAATGGATCGCTGCCGTGCATCATATTGCACGTCGGCGAGGCCGTAGCCGATGAAGCTGTAGAAGCTCTTGAAAACGAGCTCCAGGCGCACGTCTGCACCCCGAATCCTGCCGTCGGCGGGCTGCAGCGAAGTCGTAAACCGCGGAAAGGCGGTCCATTCGGCGATCATCAGGTCCGAGAGGGTCTTGTAGTAGCCTTCAAGGGAGAAGCTGAGCCACGGAGTCGGTGCGATCCGATACCCGCCGATGAAGTGCATCGCCTCCGGCACTGTCCCCAGCGGGGAAGAGGTCCACGCCGTGAATACATTTCCGACGTCTCTCTGATCATTCAGCCCCACGATCTCCTGGTGGTAGATTCCCCAGGCAGCGCTTACGCGGTGTACGCCGAGATTCCAGACGGCGCGAAAGCGCGGCTCCACGAAAGAGCGGGATTTGCTCGGAAAGCTGTGGATCCGAATTCCCGGCTGAACTCGAAGCTTTTCGCCGAGCTGTATCTCCGGCTCGATGTAGAAACCCACATCCGTATTGAACTCGAGCTCCGTAGTGATATTCTGAAATTGGCCGCCCAATTTGCTGTCGAGGCTGGAGGCGCGAAGGAAAACGCCCCAGTTGAGATCGACGAAGCCGGCATAGTGCGTGACGTTCGCACCCACGGCATACTGGCTGGTCGTACTGGATTTGAGCGGTTTGACCGCCGGCCCGAACGCGTTTTCAATGCTGGATTTCGCAATCGTAATCTCAGCGCGTGCGGGAAAGTTCGCGGGCAGAAGCAGGTAGTTCAGCGCGAAGGCTTCGTTTTTCCACGACACCTGATCCGTCGTCAGACGGCCCTCGAATAGCTCCGGCTCTCCGATCGTGCCGCGGTCGAAGGTGCGAATTGCACTGAAAGAGAGTTGACTGTTGCGCGAGATATTGGCGTGAATCTTCGCGAACTCGTCATCAAAGTCAAACGGCAACGGCTGATCGACCAGACGCGCTGCCCCCTGCTCAATGACGGATTTTCGCCCCGAGACGAGGAAGGAGACGCGGTTCTTCCAGAGAGGACCCTCCAGCTTTATTGTACTGACGTAAGGAGCCGCGGACACGGCGCCGGCAAACCTTCGCTTGTTGCCGTGTCGGCTGGTTATGTCCATTACGGACGATATACGTCCCCCGTATTTACCGCCGAAGCCGCCGGCATAGAGGTCGACACTGCTGATCACGTCGGATGGAAATGCGGAATAAAACCCGACGATGTGGAACGGCTGATAGATCAGCATATTGTCGAGCAACACCAGGTTCTGCGTCGGCTCGCCGCCCCTGATGAATAGCTGACCGCCGCGGTCGCCCGCGGTAACCACTCCCGGCAGCACGCCGAGATAGTTAACCAGATCACCCGAAACGTCCGGGGCCGGTATCATCTCGATGTCGCTCGGGCGGATCGTCTGAAGGCCCGCCGAAATAGCGGCCGCACCGGCCGTCTCCTTTTCCGCCTCAACAACGACCTCGCCGACTTCAACGTCGGCCGGTCTGAGGGCAATGTTCAAGCTCCGGAGCTCGCCCGTCGCCAGAGTCAACGTATCGGCGTACGCCGCGTACCCGATGGACGTGGCTCTGAGCGCGTACGTCCCCGGTGGAATCCGCGAGATGGAGTATATGCCGTCCACATCCGCCGCCGCGCCGAGAAAAGCTCCGGCATCATTGGTGAGGACTACGTTAACCCCCTGGAGAGGCTGCCCGTCCGACGCATCCGTCACAAAGCCCCGTAACGATGCGGTCTGACCGTATGCTGCCGTTGCCAACGCAGCAAACAGGACGAGAATGGCCGGACCACGAACGAGGAATGCCAATGAAATCCAGAATGACCGCATCAGTACCCCGCCGCCTGCCCGTCCTTGCGCATTTCGGAGGCGCCGTAGTAGACCTTCTGAGCAGGATCCCACCGGATCGCCTGATAGCCGCCGAAGTAGTCGATCGGAATGAGTCGGTGCCCGCGCCGCGCGAGCTCGATCTGGACCTCCGGTGCGATCCCGCTCTCGAGGGCGAGGCCGCCACCATCCCGCATGATTGAGCCCGTGGGCTCGCTGCTGCCTGCATGGGTGAAGCGCGCCGCGTCGCCGGCCTCCTGCAGATTCATCCCGAAGTCGATATAGTTGAGCAGAACCTGCACGTGGCCCTGCGGCTGGACAGGTCCACCCATCACGCCGAAGCTCATGAACGGCTCGCCGTCCTTCATCACAAAGGCGGGAATAATCGTGTGGAAAGGCCGTTTGCCGGGCTGATAAGCGTTGGAGTGGTCGGGATCGAGCGAGAACTGCGAACCCCGGTTCTGAAATGCGAATCCCAGGCCATCGGACACCATTCCGCTCCCGAATTCCCAGAAGATGCTCTGGATGAGCGATACCATGTTGCCCTCCGAATCGGCGACGGTCAGGTAGACCGTGTCACCGGTTCTGAGGTCGGGCGTATCGAGCTGGTCCTGCGCGACTGCCATGTCGATTCGCTCGCGCTGGCGCGCCGCGTAGTCCTTCGACAACAGGTCTTCGAGAGGAATATCGGCGAAAGCGGGATCGGCGTAGTGACGTGCCCGGTCCTCAAAAGCAAGCTTCTTCGCTTCGACCAGCACATGCAGATAATCGGCGGTGTTGTGGCCCATGCTCGCCAGGTCGAAGCCCTCCAGGATTGTAAGCATCTGGAGGGCGGCGATGCCCTGTCCATTCGGCGGCAGCTCGAAGACGTCGTAACCGCGGTAGTTGACGGAGACCGGATCGACCCACGTGCTCTTGTGCGCCGCAAAGTCCGCTTTCCGGAGAGGCAGGCCCGTACGCTGGGCATAAGCGTCAATTACATCGGCGATCTCGCCTCGATAAAAGGCATCGCGGCCGCCCTTCGCGATCTTCTCGTAGGTGCGAGCAAGATCCGGATTTCGAAACACCTCGCCTTCAGCCGGCATCCGGCCGCCAACCATATACGTCGTTCGGAAATTGTCGAGGTAGGCGGAGATGCTTTCGGTAGCTGCGAGTCGCTCATAGGCTCCTTTCCAGGAGAGGGCAATGACCTGCGGCAGCGGAACGCCCTCGCGGGCATAGCGGATGGCTGGCGAAAACAGGCTGTCGATGGTGAGTCTGCCGAAGCGGCGGTGCAGCTCGAACCAACCATCCACGGCTCCGGGAACAGAGACGGACAGGGGCCCGAAGAGGGGAATCTGTGGCGAGCTCCCCAGGCGATCCCTCAAATCGTCGTACGATTGTCCCATCGCCGATCGGCCGCTCGCATTCAGGCCGTGAAGCTTTCTGGTCTTCGCATCCCACACGATGGCAAACAGATCGCCGCCGATGCCGCAGTTGTTCGCCTCCATGAAGCCAAGTGCTGCATTTGCCGCAATCGCGGCGTCGACCGCCGATCCCCCCTGCTTCAGGATGTCGAGCGCGATCTGCGTCGCCAGTGGATGGCTTGTCGCCGCCATGCCGTTTCTGGCGATGACGGGACTCCGCGTGGCGAAGTTTGGACCGAAGAGCCGGTCGCCCTTGCCGGTCTGGGCGGCGGACGGAGCAACGGCGAGAAGCGCGAGCAAGACGGTTACGGCGAGGCGGAACATGTGAGTCGTGGGTAGTGAGTCGTGAGTAGTGAGGTGAGTCGTCGTTGCAAACTACGATATCACATGCTTCGTCTCACGCGTAATGAGCATCCAACTCGAGTCCCACGATTAACGACTCACGACTTACGAGCTACAGCTCACGACTCACCACCCTCTCAAGCCGCCGCGAGCGCCGACTTCGCCTTACGCTCACTCCACCACATCTCGATCAAGAGAGCGATCGGGCCCACGAGGAAGAGGGCATAAAACGGCGCGTGAACGACCTCACCCA
>DATKEJ010000274.1:0-3302 GCA_035512315.1 Rhodothermales bacterium
CCCGGCGCTTACGTCGATGCAGAGGGTGAGCCGGAAACGAGTGCACCGTGGAGCGCTTCGGAGAACGGCTCCGGGGGTTCGGGCGTTGAAGCGGCGACGCCGGCTACAGAGGGCGTCCGAGGATCATAAACGACCACAGACCCATGACCAGTCGCATACTCATTTTCCTCGCACTTGCGTCGCTCGGATTCTCCGACGATAAAGACAAGGGCCGCGAAGGGAACAAACGGTACCACGATAAGAAATATGAGGAGGCCGCCGCCCTGTTCCGCCAGGGCATCGCTTCGGCCCCCGAGTCGACCGACGAGAAGACGCGAGCCGCGTTGGCAAATAATCTCGGATGTTCGCTGAATCGACTCAAGTCGTATGAAGAGGCCTCGGCTGCGTTCTCGGAGGCCATTCAGCTTGCCTCCAGCGACAAGGAACTCACGCGAGGCGCCTACAACGCCGGCAACAACGCGTTTCAGGCCCAGGATCCGGAGAGATCGCTCACCTACTATCGAGAAGCCCTCCTGGCCGACCCGGTCAATGAGGATGCGCGGTTCAACTATGAGTTCGTGAAACGATTCATGGACCAGCAGCAGCAGTCCGGCGGCGAGGGTGATCCGCAGCAGAACCCGCAGGATCAACAGCAGCAGGACCAGCAACCGGAAGAGGATCAGCAGCAACAGGAGGATCAGCAGCAGCAGGAACAGAACGGCGAGAACTCCGAGCAGGAACAGGAACAGGGGCAGTCGGAGGAAGAGCAGGAGCAGCCGAGCCAACCAGAGGAGCAGGAGCCAGGAATGAGCGAACAACAGGCCGAGCAGATTCTCCAGGCCCTGCAGAATGACGAACAGGACTTGATGCGCCAGGTATGGAGGATGAAGGGAAAACCGAGAGCAGTCGACAAGGACTGGTAGTCATGACCGAATCGACAGTTGTCCGGATGTCCGCGGCGCCGATGCCATGGGAGAACACGATCGTACCTGCGATCGTGTTCGTGGCGTTTCTGTTGATCCCGTCCGCGGCCGGGGCTCAGATTCGGGTCGCCGCCTCAGTCGACGAGAAGACGATCGGCACCGAGGAGGTCGTTCGGTATACGATCGAAGTGCGCGGCGCGCCGTTCTCTGACGTCGTCACGCCCAGTCCTCCCTCGTCAGGCCGGCTCTCACTCGTGCAGCGGGCGCCGAGCACTCAGCAGAACATCTCCATTGTCAACTCAGACGTAGAACGCAGCCTGAGCTTCACATGGCAGTATCGACCCACTCGCGAAGGCAAGGCGACCATTGGGACCGCGGAAATCAAGGTCGCCAATAAGACATATCGAACCGAGGAGATCGAAGTCATCGTCGTTCCACAGTCGCAACGACCAGACCGCGCTCAGAGTCCGTCGGGCCGCTGGCTCTTCCCCGACGCCGGCGACAACACAGGAGAACAGCCGTCCGTCACGCAGAACGACGTGTTCATCCGCGTTGCCCCGACCAAGAAATCCGTCTACCAGAACGAACAGCTCTCGGTCGACTACGTGCTGTTCTTTCGCGACGGTGTGCTGCTTAGAAACAGCCGCCTTGCCGACTCCTGGGATACAGGAGGCTTCTGGAGAGAGGACCTCGAAGTCGAGCAGCGCTCGAATATGAGGACCGAAATCGTCGACGGTTTGCGGTACAACGCGGTCACCCTGAAGCGGGTCGCCCTTTTCCCGACTCGCAGTGGAGACCTGACGATCGAGCCACTGCGGATCGAAACGAAAGTCGCGCTTCCCCGGAGTTCAGGGGCGTTTCGATCCCTTCTGCTGCAGAACACGGCGCGATTTCAATCCGCTACCATCTCGTCGCCCGCGGTCAACGTGGTCGCAAAACCCCTGCCGCCTTCGCCCGCTTCGTTTCACGGGGCGGTTGGAGCGCTCTCCATGCAAACGAGCGTCAGCCGCACCAACGTCGAGGCCGGCGAACCGATTCAGTTCACCGTTGTCATCTCGGGCAGAGGGAATATTGCCACGCTGCCCGAGCCGCCGCTGGAACTCCCTCCACTTATCGAGCGCTTCGGCCCTGAGGTCTCCAATTCGATCGACCGGTCGAAGCAGTATGTCGAAGGCGTCAAGACCTTCTCGTACACTCTCATACCCAGATCCGGAGGACGACATTTAATTCCATCTTTTGCAATAACTTATTTCGACCCAGAAATAGAAGACTTCAGCGGTCTCTCCTCCGGTGCGATCGCTATAAACGTGACCGGCTCGGTAACGCCGGCGGTGGCATCTCTGCCGGCTACCCGATTTCCGGCCAATGACGTCGCGGACCTTCGAGACGAGGTCGACAAGTGGCGTCGAGCCGGTGGCGACCCCTTGTACAGGATGCGGTGGCCGTACGCGTTTCTGCTCCTGCCGATCCTCGCACTGTCGGGTCTTTTCCTTTACCGAAAACGGATGGAGAAGATCGCTACCGATGAGCGATACGCGCGAAGCCGTCGGGCGCACCCGGCGGCGAAAAAACATCTGAAAGACGCCGAGGCCCTCCTGAAAAGAGGCGAGGGCCGAGCGCTCTACGAGGAAATATTTCGGGCCGTACTCGGCTTCGTCGGAGATCGGCTCAACATCGCACCTCACGGAATGACGTCGGCGCAGCTCGGCGCAACGCTCCGCACGCTGGGGATCCCCGACCACCTCGCCGACGAAATCGTGGACCTCGCGCTCGAGTCAGACCAGGCAAGGTTCTCGCCCCAGCCTCCAAGTGACGAAATGATGCAGGACGTTATCGAGCGCGCCGCGGGGCTCATCGCAGGAGTCGACGAGCACATTAAGTCAAACGGGACGGTTTAAGAGCACATCATGATTGGCGCCATCCTGCTGATCTTCTCGGTTGCGCTCTCGCAGGATCAAGACTTCGTCGACCGCGACGAAGCCCTGGCGATCGCCTTCCGAGCGTTCGAGGACGGGCTCTCTGCGTACTATGACGGCAATTATGAGGCCGCGCTCGATTCGTTCCTCGTCGCGGAGGGTACCGGCTACAGAAGCGGGGCGCTCCTCTACAACCTCGGCAACACCTACTTCAGGCTCAATAAACTTGGAATGGCGATCGTTTACTACGAGCGCGCGCGTATACTCATTCCCAGCGACGAGCTGCTCAATCACAGCGCCAGGATCGCCCAGCGCAAAACGAAGAACAGATTCAACGCCATCCCTCGTCCGTTCTGGGGCAAGTGGTGGGACCAGGCGGTGGCCAAGATCGGCCCCGTCTGGATGTACTTTGTCGGCCTTTGTTTCTACCTTACGGCCGCGGTGTTTACAGGAGTTCGGATCTGGACCGGCTCGCGAAATGACT
>DATKEJ010000275.1:0-5620 GCA_035512315.1 Rhodothermales bacterium
CCGAAAAATTGCATCTCTCGGTCAAAACCGTAGAATCGTATCGCGCTCGCATAAAGGCCAAGCTCAACCTGAACAATGCCGCCGAGCTGATGCAGCACGCCGTGCACTGGGTCGAAGGCGAGGGCGCTGAATAGGGCGCGAACCGTTCTTTGTGGGTCAGTCCCCGACGTTACACCTTCGCTTCGCCCCACTTCTTATCGAGTCGCGGCCGGAAACCGAGGCACTTTGGGTTTTCGCCGACGGTCGAACGACGATGACGTCCGGCCTGAAGCGCCGGGTGAGTCTCGTCTTAACCCGAGATCGGACCTTCTGCGTGGGGGAGCCCCCCACATCCCCAGCACCGAGATGACCTACGTCACCGCGTAAGGCTTGCCCGACGCGCTCGGATACCCGCCTGCGGTATTCTTATGATGTTCAGGGGTCACAACATCCACCGATTCCATTCGGCTCTCTGAGAGCCTAGTCTCTCGAGAAGCAGCATGTTGTAACGCCACCGATAGCATCACAGTCACCAGCATTTAAGCATTCCTCGGGTACACAACAATGTCAGTCAAAACAAAGAAGAACCTGCTCTGGGGCCTAGGCATCGTCGCCCTGGTTGTAGCCTCACTCGCGGGCTGCCTCAGTTCCGAGACCCAGACCGGAAGTTCCGACGTCGCCTCGCAGGTCTACGTGGCGCCCGGCAGCTATGACGAGTTCTATGCGTTCATGTCGGGGGGATTCTCAGGGAATCTGACCGTACACGGCCTTCCATCCGGCCGCCTCATCAAGACGGTCCCCGTTTTCTCACAGTTTCCTGAGAACGGATATGGGTACAGCGATGAGACGAAAGGAATGTTTATGACGTCGTTCGGATTCGTTCCGTGGGACGATTCGCACCACCCTGAGCTGTCCCAAACGAACGGAGTTCCCGACGGACGGTGGATCTTCATCAACGGCAACAACACGCCGCGCGTGGCAAGGATTGATCTGGGTCTGTTCGAGACCGAAGAAATCCTTGAGATCCCGAACTCGGCCGGAAACCACGGCTCACCATTCATAACGCCTGATTCGAAGTACCTCGTGGCGTCCACGCGTTTCAGCATTCCCATCCCACAGAGGGACATGGCGATCAGCGAATACAAGGGAAATTTCAAGGGCACGCTGTCGTTCATCAAGGCTGACGTGCCTGGTGAAATGGATGTCGCCTTCCAGCTTGTTGTCCCTGGATTCAACTATGACCTGGCCCACGCGGGCAAAGGGCCTTCTTACGGATGGATGTTCTTTACGTCCTACAACAGCGAGGAGGCTCACACCTTGCTGGAGGTCAACGCCTCGCAGAACGATAAAGATTTCATCGCCGCGGTCAACTGGCAGCGCGCGGAAGAGTGCGTCGCATCAGGCGCCGGCAAGGACATGAAGACCAGCTACTACCACAACTACATGGGAGAGAATCGCATCGCGGTTTCGACTGTGAAGGAGTCGGTGAAGGTGCTGGTCACGTCGGATTGCCCCGACATGATCTACTTCCTGCCAACGCCGAAGTCGCCGCACGGCGTGGATGTCGATCCGAGCGGTGAGTATATCGTGGCCGGCGGGAAACTCGCGACCGTGATCCCCGTCCATTCGTTCAGTAAGATGATGGATGCAATCGCAAACGAGTCGTTCGAAGGCGAAGTGGATGGCATCCCCGTGCTGAAGTACGACGCGGTGATTGCCGGCGAAGTGGCGAATCCGGGGCTCGGACCGCTTCACACCGAGTTCGACGGCAACGGTTTCGCCTACACCACGGCCTTCATCTCATCGGAGATCGTCAAATGGGAGCTGGGAACGTGGCAGGTCGTCGACCGAATCCCGACGTACTACTCTGTAGGGCACCTCATGATACCGGGCGGCGACAGTCAGAAGCCGTGGGGCAAGTACCTCGTAGCACTGAACAAGATCACGAAGGATCGCTATCTGCCCACCGGACCGGAGCTGGCCCATTCGGCCCAGTTGATCGACATCAGCGGAGACAAGATGCGTCTGCTTCTCGACTTCCCGATGATGGGTGAGCCGCACTACGCCCAGGGGATAATCGCGGATCTGCTCATCGACAAACAGGTGAAGTTCTTCCCGCTCGAGGAAAACACGCATCCGTACGGCGTCAAAAGCGAGGCGCAAACGCGCGTCGAACGCGAAGGGAGAGACGTCCACGTCTACATGTCAACGATCCGCACACACTTCAGTCCCGACAACATTGAGGGGATCCGTGTGGGTGATCAGGTGTTCTTCCACGTGACGAATCTCGAGCAGGATTGGGATGTGCCGCACGGTTTCGCCGTGCAGGGCGCCAATACGTCTGAGCTTCTCGTAATGCCTGGCGAAACGCGCACCATCCGATGGGAGCCGAAAAGAGAAGGCGTGTACCCGTTCTACTGCACCGACTTCTGCTCGGCGTTGCACCAGGAGATGTCGGGGTATGTCCGCGTGTCGCCGGTAGGCTCGACCACGCCCCTGGCATTCGGAACCGGTGAATAAACAGCATGTCGTGCGTCGTGAGGAGCCGGCAGGCTCCTCGCGGCGACGGCGACGAACTTCAGCAGGACGGTTAAGATGAAGAAGGGGACCCGACTCACGGTTGGACTCGCGTCTCTGCTCCTTGTGGTCTTGTATGTGACGCCAATCTGGCAGATCACGCTAGAGGCGCCCCAGTATCCTGAAGGCATTGGGATGCACATTCGGATCGACAATGTGACGGGTCAAAAGCCCAACGACCTGAAGAATATCAACGGTCTGAATCACTACATAGGAATGAAGGAGATCGTGCCCGAGTCGATTCCTGAGCTGCGGATCATGCCCTGGGTCATTGGCGGCCTGATTGTCATCGGCCGTACTGCCGCGATGACCGGTTGGCGTTGGGTCGGATACGCCGGGATCGGGTTGTTTGTCTGCACGCTGCTGGTCGGGCTGGTCGATTTCTACATGTGGGGATACGACTACGGGCACAACCTGAATCCGAAGGCCGCGATCCGAATCCCGGGTATGGCGTATCAACCTCCCCTGATCGGGTCAAAGAAACTGCTGAATTTTACGGCGCATTCGTGGCCGGCTGTCGGTGGCTGGGCCGCAGCGGTGTCGCTGGTCGTGGGAACACTCGCTATGTTCTTCGACCGAAAAAGTAGTCGAGGCGCGAAATGAGACTCCGAAATGGATTAGTAGTAACCTTGCTGCTCGGCGCACTCGCCATGGCGTGCTCATCGGGTCCGAAGGCGATCGTGGTGGGTCGGGATCAGTGCGCGCACTGTAAAATGGCAATTTCCGACCTTCGATTCGCTGCACAGTACGTCACAGAAAAGGGGAAGCGCTTCACGTTTGATTCGATCGAGTGCCTTGTTCATTCGATGCAGATGAGCGAAGTGGGCGTTCGCTCGGCCTGGGTGGCCGATTATGAAATGGAAGACAGATGGGTGCCTGTCGAAAGCGCCGTATTCGTTCACTCCGATCGTATCCACAGCCCCATGGGAGCTGGTCTGGCGGCTTTCGGGCCGCCGGTGACTCCGGCCGAGATTTACCAGGCTTATGGAGGAACGGTACTCACCTGGTTCGAGGTCAAAGCGAGACTCGAGGCGTCGCCAATTGGCGCCGAGCCGGCAATCACGGCGCAGGCAGGAAGCTGAATAATGAGCTTCGGCCTTCGTTCCGCCGTCTTGCTCGCACTGTCGGCCGCGCTTGGTGCTGAGACCCCGGCCCAGGTCATCCGCGTAGGGCCTTCCGGCACGGAAAGCTCGCTCGCCACGGCCGTGGCCAAAGCCGAGCCGGGAACGGGAATCGTGGTGTCGGCCGGAACGTACTCTGAAGGCACGATTGTCGTCGACAAACCGCTCACGATCTCGGGAGAGCCGGGCGCCATTCTCGACGGAGGCGGGAAGCATCAGATTCTCACGATTACCGGCGACAGCGTTGTCATCCGCGGGCTCATCCTCCGAAATGTCGGCGTAAGCTTCATGGAGGACCGGGCTGCGATCAAGGTCGACGGCGGGTTTGACTGCCTGATAGAAAACAACCGCATCGAGGATGCCTTCTTTGCGATTTATATTGCGAAGTCGTCGGGTTGTGTCGTCCGCAACAATGAGATTCGTGCCTCTCAAGGTCAGGAGAGCCGGTCGGGTAATGGGATCCACCTCTGGTACAGCAAGTCGGCGCGGGTGGAAGCAAACCACGTGACGGGCCATCGCGACGGCATCTACTTCGAGTTTGTCGAAGACACCATCGTGCGTGACAACGTCAGCGAGGACAATCTTCGCTACGGCCTGCACTTCATGTTTTCCGACCGGTGTTCATACGAGCGGAACGTCTTTAGACGGAATAACGCCGGAGTCGCCGTGATGTATACCAAGAACGTCGAGATGCTGGGCAATCGATTCGAACGGAATTGGGGAAGCGCTGCGTATGGCCTCCTCCTTAAGGACATCACCGACTCCGAAATCCGAGGCAACGTTTTCCTCAACAACACGGTGGGCATCTATGCCGAGGGTGCGAATCGCCTGGAGGTATCGGGGAATACTTTCGAGGACAACGGCTGGGCAATAAAGGTAATGGCGAATTGCATCGACAGCCGGTTCGTCGGAAATGATTTCCTTGGCAACACCTTCGACGTGACGACGAACGGGCTTACCACGCGAAGCTCGTTCGATGCAAACTTTTGGGACCAGTACGAAGGATATGATCTCGACAGGGACGGCTACGGGGACGTGCCGTTTCGGCCCGTGCGCCTGTTCTCGCTGATTGTTGAGCAGAACGAGCCCACGCTCATTCTCCAGCAGAGTCTTCTCGTGCGCTTCCTGGATATGATGGAGCGAATCATCCCCTCGTTGACACCGGCCGCTCTGATTGATGAGCGTCCACGGATGCGGAAAAGCTCATGATCGAAATCCACGAAGTACATAAGCGATTCGGCCCGCTGGAAGTTCTCAAGGGCATCGATCTCGTGATCCGACCGGGTGTCGTGACGGCGATCGTCGGGCCCAACGCCGCGGGCAAAACCACGCTCATGAAGTGCGTCCTGGGTCTGACCATGATCGATTCAGGCAGGATCAAGGTCCTCGACACCGTGCTCAATGGAGATTGGGCCTACCGCCGCCAGATTGGCTACATGGCGCAGATAGCCCGGTTTCCCGACAACCTGTCGACGGCAGAGTTGCTCCGTCTCCTGAGGAATCTGCGAGACGGAGGTGCGCCCAAATACTCAGACGAGCTGGTCGAGGCCTTCGGGCTCGGCTCGGAGCTGTCTAAGCCCCTGAAGACGCTGTCTGGGGGTACGCGTCAGAAAGTGAGTGCCACAATTGCGCTCATGTTCGATCCTGCGATCCTCGTTCTCGACGAGCCGACGGCTGGCCTGGATCCGCAGGCATCTTCGTATCTGAAGGACGTTATTTCGGATCATCGCACCAGAGGAACGACGATTGTGATGACGTCGCACATCATGAGTGAGATCGACGAACTGGCTGACAGAATCGTCTATCTGCTCGACGGAAGAGTCGTATTCGACGACGAGAAGTCGGCCCTGAAGAGGCGGGCTGGAGAGGAACGGTTGGATCGGGCGCTCGTGAACGCGCTGACGGAGGTTCAGACATGAGAGCGGCGCTACAGATCATCCGCT
>DATKEJ010000276.1:0-2455 GCA_035512315.1 Rhodothermales bacterium
GCCTCCCCGAAATGAAGATCCTCTGCCAGAACTCGGAACCCAGAACTCGGAGCCTGGAACCCCTCGGAAGCCTCGGGGCAGGCTCTGGAACCTGGAACGTCTAAGTCCCCTTCCCCACCGACACGAGGGCGAACTCCCTCCTCGGACCCGACACTTCACTGTCGATTACAAATAGGGCCTGCTTGTGAAACCGTCCCCAGCGCCGAACCGACTGCACGACACCGCCGTCACGCTCGATCAAGGTGATCCATTCGTCCACAGTCCGAAAACGGAGCCACCTTTCCTGTTCCGTCATCTCGCCGCAGGAGCGAATCCTGTTGACAAGCCGGTCGCTGAAACGGAGAAACAGCCGACTGAGCATGCCTTCGTGAACCGATTCGATGATGATGACGCGTCGACCCGTAACGCGCTTCGCCTCACTGATCAATCGGTTCGGCGACTCAGCGTGGTGCAACACGAAGACCAGGATCGTTGCGTCGAACTGTTGATTGGCAAAGGGCAAGCTGTGTCCATTGTAGACGACGTATGGGAGTTTGGTGCGATTGGCATCCCGGACGTCGCACAGCGTCACCTTGCAGCCCGGAATCTCGAACCCGGTCTGGGTATCGCGGAACCCGACGGTCTTCTCCAGCCTCTCTCCTACATACCCCTCCCCCGCCCCGAGATCCAGCAATTCACACTCTGTGATGAGCTCTGGAAGAAACGGTCGAACGCGATCGGCCTTTTCGATTGCCCTTTCTCGCAACCGCTTGTCTACTAATCGGTGGAGCAATCGCGACCGCGGTAACGAGTACCACGCACCGATTAAGGCCACGCCGACCCATCCGAGCCAGACAAAGGGCCAGTAGATCCCGTCGGAATAGAACAGGTATGTGGCCGTTGACGTGGCCGCAAGCCACAGCCAGGCGGCGCCACCATGTCTCATGAATGGAACGACGGCGAGAATCGGCACCAGGTACCAAGGGTGTACGGTAGTCGCGAACACGACATACCCGCCGACGACCATGGACATGACTGACGTGAGCTCCGACTCTCCCCTACGATCCCGTACGTAAAGCCAGATAACCCATATCAGGTAAATTGCAGCAAGCACGGGTCCGAGCACATGCTCCAATCCCGGAGTGCCGACGGTCGCGTAGCCCAACCACTTCAACAGGTAGTACAGCCCGGCGTTGAACTCGAAAAGCCGGACGTAAAGGTCGAGTGACGAGGCTACATGTGCGACGACGTCGGGGCCTATGTACGGCGCCGTCGCCGCCGCAGAAACGACGACCGGTATCCACAGGTACTTCCAGCCGATTCGCCGCAGGACAAATGGGAGGAGGAGGACAGGGTAGAGCTTGATCCAGATCGCGGCGGTGACGGCGGCGGCAGCCACTCGCGGCTTCTGTTCCTTTACCGCCCAAAGCGTGGCAATGAGAAGCGCCGCGACGATCCCCTCACCGTGCCCCTGACCGGCAATCTCGACGACGACGAGCGGGTTCCAGGCATAGAGGATCAACTTCCGCGGTTCGACCAGTGACGACAGCAGGAACAGACCGCCAATCTCAACCGCGACGGTCAGCGACTTGATGAAAATGAAAGCCCACGACCAGTTGTAAGGCTGAATCCAGGAGCTCGTGAGAAAGATGAACTGAGAAAGCGGGGGGTAGACCGAGAAGTAGTCCGCGGAGTTGAGACGGGAGTAGATCTCGAGATTGTGGAATTGACGGAGATCCGGATCGGACGGGACGAACATGTACGGGTTTATCCCCTCCGCCTGAAGCATGCCGTCCCAAATGTAACGAAACCCGTCATCCGAGAGCGAGGGCATCAACGGCAGAAGGATGAGTCGAAACAGGACGGCCAGGAGAAGAACCTCCCTAACAGTGGGTCTTTCCTTGAGCGACGACAGAAGGATGAGCCCGAGTGCGACGAGCGTGGCGACAATGAACCAGAGCCAAAGGCTGGGATCCGAAGCGCAGAACGACATCGCCGCAAAGCAGGCGACCAGTGTCGCTCTCCGACCGCGAGGCGCGGGTGAAAGGTCGGACGGCAGAAACTGGGGCTTTACCGAAAGTGACTTAGGCGTCCTTTTGGAGCCGGAAACCATGGCGAAACGGTGCGTTCAGCTCAGAGCGAACCTTGCGCAGAGACAATTCCCATTCGACTCGTACCTGATCTCGTCAGCGAACTGATGGATCAGATACACGCCACGTCCGCCTTCTGCTAACAGATTCTCTCTGGCCAGAGGATCAGGCAACTTCGATTCGTCGAACCCGGGGCCCTCGTCGGTAACCAACATCTCCACGAACTGCTCGTTGACGGCGAGCACGAACGTCACGAGTTTCGATGGATCCAGCTCGTTGCCGTGCTCTATAGCATTCGTGATGGCCTCGCTTCCCACCAATCTCAACCGGTCGAGCATGTTGTCACCGAGGTCGTGGTCCTCCGCGAACAACTCGATGAAATCGAT
>DATKEJ010000277.1:0-5631 GCA_035512315.1 Rhodothermales bacterium
GGGTGGTCCAGGTCGAAGCCTTGTTTTCAGGCTCAAAAGCTACCCAAAGCCGCTCTGCGAAGCAATCGAAAACCGGGTGAGGGCGGTTAAGATTGCGTGATGCCGATTCGTGACGTCGGCACAGCGATGGTGGCAACTTTCCCCTCGAGTGACCTCCCCCGGCTGCGCCCGGCTCCACTTGAGTTTCACTGCTTTCGTGGACAATGCGTTCCGCCGGGCTTAGCCGCCCCCTCGGGAGGGGGACCACCGCCTCATTACATGGTCCCCCGCGGGAGGGGGCGGCTGGAGCGACGACCCGTGGATCTCGAATCACCGGGAGGATGCTGGGAGCGGAAGCCGAGGGAGGTTACCTATGCAGCGCCTGCGGCAGGCCACACTGCCTTGACTACCCTCCTTCGCGGTCATAAAGCGAACACACGGCGACCTGTCCTGGGCGCGGAAACGTCTTGGGCCGTGACCTCGTGCGCGGACGTCTACGTATAGGCCCCCCTTGTCATCTCGAAACCCGAATTTATTCGGGTGAGAGACCCATAGATCCGATGCGGACGTGACCTTCGACTAAAAGGGAATTCGCAATCCAGCAATTAGCAATTAGCAATGAGGGATAACACGCAGCTGCCCGTCACACCTTCCCGTGTAACCATCGCACCCTCCTCCTCGTCTATAAAACATCGCTTAATTCGGCTACGCACGCATCCAATCGACCCGCTAGTCCACCATGCTCGGCACGCTCCTCAAATCCTCCCTCCGAAGTCTCAAGTCCAAAAAAGGCTTCTCGCTGCTCAATATCGGCGGGCTCGCGCTCGGACTGGCCTGCTTCATGCTCATCACCGTCTACGTACTCGAAGAACTGAGCTACGACCGCCACAACGAGAAGTACGACCGGATCCACAGGATGGGGCTGCACCTCTTTCTGGATGGTACCGAGACAAACATCGCCTCGGTCGCGGCGCCGGTCGGACCCGGACTCGTGGAGCACTTTCCCGAAGTGTCAGCCCAGACCCGGCTCTTCACGGGGGGCTTCCCGGTCGTCCGCTATGCCGACAGGGGATTCTCCGAAGAGCGCTTCTTCTGGGCCGACTCGACTGTGTTCGACGTGCTCACGGTCCCGCTGGTCGCGGGCGATCCCAAAACGGCGCTCGTCGCGCCCTTCTCGGTTGTTTTCTCCGAATCGATGGCGCGGAAGTACTTCGGCAACGAAAGTCCGATCGGACAGACGGTGAGCATGGACAACCGCGACGATTACACCGTCACCGGTGTCATGAAGGATTTCCCGGCCGCGTCGCATGTCCGCCCCGACTTCCTCGCGGCCATGTCCGGGCGTGAACACAGCCGCACGACCTCGTGGGCCACCAACAACAGTTACGCTACGTACTTCCTGCTCGACCCATCCGTCTCCGCGGCCGAGTTCAAGGAGAAGCTCCGATCGCTCGCCCAGACGTACGTCTATCCTGAGGTGAGCCAGATGTTTGGGGTCAGCGCCGAACAGATGTTGGATTCTGACGCCGAGTTCGAGTATCTGGTCGAGCCCCTTTCGGATGTCTACCTGCGGTCAAACCTTCGGTCCCAGTTTGAGCCCGGCGGAAGCATCCTGTACGTGTACCTTTTCGCCGGCATCGCGATCGCGATCCTGCTGATTGCGTGCATCAATTACATCAATCTCTCGACGGCGGTATCGGTGCAGAGGGCGAAAGAGGTCGGCATCCGCAAGGCCGTCGGCTCGTCGCGCGGCACCCTGATTGCGCAGTTCCTCATCGACAGCAGCGTGCTGAGCGTGATCGCGATGGTCATCGCCCTGACGGCGGTCCAGATGACCCTCCCGGCCTTCAGCGCATTCACGGGCAAGGAGCTCGAGCTGCCGATCTTTGACAATCCGTACCTGATTCCCGGCGCCCTGGCGTTCGCAATGCTGATTGGATGCCTCGCAGGCGGCTATCCGGCCCTCTATCTCTCCTCGTTCAATCCGGTGGCCGTCCTGAAAGGCGGCACGGTCATAAGGGGTTCGAGGTCCGGACTTCGAAACGGGCTGATCGTATTCCAGTATTCAGTGTCGGCGGTCCTGCTCCTTGCGTCCATGATCGTCTACGGGCAGCTCGACTACATCCAGAAAACCAACCTTGGGTTCTCGGGTGACCAGGTCATCATCGTCGAGAAGACCGACGATCTAGGCGACCGGCTGGATGTATTGAAGCGGCGCATCCGCAACAAATCGTCCGTTGTGGCGGTCGGTAACAGCAGGCAGCTGTTCGGCGAGATCATGAGCGACGACTTATTCCGGGAGGCGGGGCGGCCCGAATCGGAGAACTCGATCGTCTTTCTGAATTTCACGGATGAGGGGTATGCCGACACCTATCGGCTGGAGCTTCTGGAGGGACGATACTTCTCGCCCGACCAGCCCGGAGATGAGCACGCCATCGTCCTCAACGAGACCGCCGTCAAGCTGCTTGACTTGGAGGATCCGATCGGAGCCAAGCTCACAAAGGTCCATGACGAACACGAGCAAACGGTCATCGGTGTCGTAAAGGATTTCCACGTCGAATCATTCGAGAACCCCATCAAGCCGTACGGCTTCAAGTACCTCGGCCCAGACGGGCACGGTCGGAACCTGTCGGTCCGCGTGGCGGGGGCGAATGTCGCCGGCATCATCGACGATCTTTCGGAGGAATGGTACGCGGTCTCGAACGGGCAGGCATTCGAGTACGAGTTCTTCGATTCGGTGTTCGAGAAGTACTATCTGTCGGAGAAGTCGACCGGCGAGGTGCTGATCGGGTTCGCCGGCGTATCGATTCTGATCGCTTGCCTGGGACTGTTCGGGCTGGCGGCATTCGTAACGGTCCAGCGGACCAAGGAGATCGGCATCCGGAAGTCGCTCGGCGCCTCGGCCTCGGGCATCGTTCTCATGTTGTTCGAGGATTTCGGCAAGTGGATCCTGCTCGCCAATGTGATCGCCTGGCCGATCGCTTACTACATGATGAACAAGTGGCTTCAGAGCTTCATCTTTCGGACCGACATCACGCTGCTCAATTTCCCGATTGCACTCGGTGCCGGGCTGGTGGTGGCGTTTCTGACGATTGCATACACGACAATCCGGGCGGCGACGTCGAATCCGGTGACGGCGCTGCGATACGAGTGACGGGAGCCGAACCCGACGGGTCGTGTGTTTTGTTTTCTCTCACAAAGCCACAAAGGCACGGGGAGCACAAAGTTCCGTAGGGGCAGGCCAGAGCTCAACGGCCGTATTTCCTCCAGGATAGCCTGTGCGGCGTCGGCCTGCCCGCTCGAGGGCCCACACGCTTTCTCGCGCAAAGCCGCAAAGACGCAAAGGCGTGTCGTCTACTCCAACCGCTCCAGATCCGCCCTATCCTGACTCCGATCCACAGCCCGCTTGTTCCGCTTCAAGCTCTCCAGATCAATGAAAGGGACATCAACTCCTTCGACATCCACCACCACCCGGGCGTCATAGGTCCCCTCGAACTCAATCCCCTTCAAGCGCGTGATCAAATCGATCCGGGCCGGCGGGCGTCCGAGCTGGACAATCTGCCCGGGCTTCAGAAAATCGCCCGCCTCGAGTCCGACCGAACCGAAACCAAATTCTCGGAGCACATCAACGAGCCGCTCGGCGTTTGTCGCCTCCGGCTCAATCCACAGATCCAGGTCTTTCGTGTAGCGCGGATGGCCATGGAAAGCGACCGCATAGCCTCCGACGACGAGAAACCGAACATCATGTTTGTTCAACAATTCGACAAACTCTCTGAAGTCGGGGTTGAGAATCATCTCGCCAGCCGTGGTATTCTTGTCGGATGCTTTCGAGCGCCATTAAGCGCTTCTTGAAGGACTGTTTCTGCCAGTATTCGTAATCACTCGGCGCGTCCTCAATTCGGCCCTTCCAGACAGCCGTCCTGTCCATGAGGGTGCTCGGGGTTTCCTTATGTTTGTCTGAGCGTCGCATGCCCGCGATCTCTGTCTGGGGAAATGAACAGCGTACGATACGTGTGAGTCGGGCCACTCGCGCCTTGCTGTACGACCTGAATGTACGGCTCGAAACCTCCCCCGGCCCCTCGCTTCGCTTCGGGGCATGCGTCAGCCGGTGCGATGGATCCGCCGCCTCACTTCTGCAGCACCACCGTTCTCGCCCGAACCTGCCCGTCGACCGAAAGGCGAACGTGGTACATACCGCTCGGATGTCCGGCGGCGTCCCAGGCTACGGTGTGCGCGCCGGCCGCTACGACCCCGTCCAGAATCACGTCGACCTGTCTGCCAAGCATGTCATGAATCGTGATAACGGCGCTTCCGCTGTTTTCGACGGAGAACGGTATCGTCGTGGTCGGATTGAACGGGTTCGGGTAACTCGGATCGAGACGAATGCCTGAGGGGAGTTCCGCAACATCCTCCGCAGCAGTCGACGCACCTCCGTCGGCCTCGAAGACAGTATACGTGACGTCTGAGACGGATCCGTCTTCCTCGAGCTCGACGGCGGCGAACATGCCCTGCAAGGCGCTCTTACCGGCGGTCTGCTGGAGCGGGCCGATAAACCTGATGGTTCTAAACTCAATGGTCACGATGCCGAAGCTCGAAATGACGACGTCATCCATGATTTGAAGCACCTCGGCTAGGCCGGAGGGTGTGACCAGGGTACCCCATCCCACGACCTCGCTCGTCGTGCTAACCGTCCCGCCGGGGAAGGAGCCGAGACCCACGACATTGAAGGTCTGAGACGTTTCGGACATCCACTGAGACCCCATGGTGAGGGGGAATATCATCTCGACGTCGGCGGGATCGAACGTCACAGCAACCTCTTCAAGATCGCCGTCCTCATCGGCGTCGACTCTCCCTGCAAAACCAAAATTCAGCAGCTGTGAGTCCTCGATCCTGGAGTAGTTGATTAACTCAACGGGCTCAGGCAACTCCTCTGATACGATGTCCTCGATGATGAAGGCATGCGTCGCGTCCTGGAAATGCGCGACGTCGGCTCCGGGAAGTCCGGTAAACGGCGCCTCCCTGTACTCAACGGGCAACGTTAACGCGGGTCCGAAGTCGGAACTGGAGATATTCCACACTTTGTCCTCTCCCATCTCCGTCAGGAGCGTCCCGACGTCTCCGGGCGACGTCGCCGAGTATTCATCGTAGATGATTGACTGACCGAGCAGCGGCAATACCGTGTTCTCGGGTGTGAGAACCGGCTGAGCGATGGTGTTGGACTGAGAAGCGACGCAAACTGCGGCCGCAAAGACGAGAAAGCGTGTCACTCCCTGCATGGTGGAGTGTTTTTTATGAATGGGATAGCTGGTCTCCATTATACGTTAAACGCGTGCTTCTTCGTCGATACAGGACAGGACTGGGCTGGTACCTCCCAACCGTTGCGGCCGTGGCCTTCGTAAGGGCCAATTTGCGTTTTGAATTTTGAATTTTGCATTTACTTCAAGACCATCATCTGCCTCGTCTCCACCGTCTTCCCCGCCACCAGCCGATAGAGGTACACGCCGCTCGACAACCCCCGCGCGTCGAAATGGATGTTGTACGATCCGGCATCGACTACCTGGTCGACTACCCGCGACACCTCCCGCCCGAGCAGATCCAGCCCCTGGATGGTGGTTCGCTCCGGCCGCGGCAGGTCGAATGCGATCGTCGTCA
>DATKEJ010000278.1:0-9681 GCA_035512315.1 Rhodothermales bacterium
CTTGCCCGGCGTAGACAGTCCGTCCCACGACATACTGGAAAATCAGTCGGCTCGGGAAATCAGCGGCTACATACAAGACAAGCTCGAGTTTGACGACTTTATCATCAATGCAGGCGTTAGATATGATCTTTTTGACCCCGACGGACTGTATATCCCGGATGTTGCAGATCCGTGGGCAGATAGAAACCAGCGTGTGATCGAGCGGGCAGAAGCCGATCCGAAGCAAATGGTCAGCCCGCGCCTCGGAGTGTCGTTTCCGATTACTTCTCGAGGCATTGTTCATTTCTCGTACGGGCATTTCTATCAGATGCCTACGTTGCGGCAAATGTATGTCAATCCCGAGTTCGAGTTCGGCGTCGGTACCGTGCCCACGTTCGGCAACGCAGATCTTCGTCCGCAAAGGACGGTTTCCTACGAATTTGGTCTCCAGCAGCAGCTCAGCGAGCTGGTTGCCTTCGACATCACGGGTTTTTTCAAGGACGTTCGTGACTATCTCGCCCTCCAACGCATCCGGTTTAGCACGATTCCTGGTGAAGACGCGTTTCGGATGTGGTCGAACAAGGACTATGCTAACATCAAAGGAATAACGTTCGCGTTGACAAAACGGCGGAGTCGGACCGGGCTTCTTTCCGCAAACATTGATTACACGTTCCAAGTCGCGAAAGGGAACAATGACGACACCGACGCCTTCTTCTTTAATCTGATTTCGGGCAGGGAGGATGAGTTCGAACTTGTTCCTGTCGACTTCGACCAGCGGCATGTCTTGTCAGGCACGGTTACGTTGTCGCGACCGAACAACTGGGGTCTTTCGTTCATAGGTCAGGTCGCATCGGGCTACCCGTACACTCCGCAGATCATCGATCAGAATCTTGATCTACTTCCCAACAGCGGAAACAAGCCGGCTCAGATCAAACTCGACGCCCGTCTATTCAAAGAGTTCGAGATTGGCGACCTCGGACTGATGGCATTCGTCAAGGTTTTCAATCTGCTCGACCGACTCAACGAGCGATTTGTTTTCGATGACACCGGACGGGCCGGCTCGACCTTGAATCGAAACAACATTCACGCCTTCTGGGAAAATTTTTACGGACGTCCCGGGATACATACGCTTGACGAGTACAACACGCGCCCCCACTTCTACAGTGCTCCGCGTGAAATTCGAGTCGGCGTTTCCATAAATCTGCAATGAGCGGAACCAACAACATGGTGAAGATGGCCCAAGGACTGTTTCGAGCCTCCATCATCCTTCTCGTCGGACTGATCGCGATCCAGACTCCTGCGAATGGACAGAGCAAAGAGGAACTCAAGCAGGGACTTCGAAAGGATTGGACGGCCGATCAGGTCAAGAAGTGGGAGAAATACGTAGACGGCGTTGCACATAAGACATTCCGGCCCGCTCAGGACTTGGATTGTACCGATTTCACGGCCCGCCGTGATGCAATCCTCAATGGGAACCGCATTACCACCCAGATAACGAACTTTGGATCGATTTCCGCACCTGGGAATCGAATTACCGACATCGTCTGGAACGGTCTGGGGTATGGTTATGAGTTTGGCCCGTTCGTTGCCGCTGAGATCGTCGATGAGGGAAGACAGGATCCCCAAAGCGTACCGAAACGTGATGCTGCCGGCAATGTCGTACTCGATGTAGACGGCGATACGGTTTGGGTCATGCACATCGTTTCGGACGGTCTCGTCTCGAATGGCGGCGAAAGAGCACCCGACAACTCGGCGTGGTGGGGCTGGCAGCCTACGCCATGCGCTGAACCTGTCGGCTCCTTTGGAGGACTCCAGGTCGTCGATCCGCTCTCGGATAAGATTCCTACAAGCGACGATCGTGACGGGAATCTCGACGGGAAGCCCGACTCTTGGCCCGAATCCTGGTACAACGAGGCACTGGGCGAGTACGTTTGGCCTGGAGCACTTCGGCAGGGTGCTTCAAACGCCGACAAAGAGGCCCTCTACTTCATCAATGATTATCAGAACGCTGAGTTCGCCTACGAACCTTTCCCAGGTGACTCAACGAGGAAGGGGCTTGGGCTCGAGATTGAAGTACGGCTTTACCAGTGGGTCAATCCGCTGGCCGAAGACGCCATCTTTCTGATTTACAAAGTCACGAATAAAAGCGAGAAGGACCTCGACAAGGTGATCTTCGGGATGTGGGGTGATCCGCACGTGGGAGGTCCCTCCAACTGGCAGGACGACTTGGCCTTCTTCGACAAAGACCTCAACATGGTTTTCGCCTGGGACGACGACGGCATCTCTGACATCCCGGGCCGGCCGCCCGGCTATTTTGGATACAAGTTCCTGGAGAGCCCGGGCATCGGGAATGAAATCATCGATGGTGTGTTTTACCCCGGCGACGGCATCGACAACGACGGCGACGGCATGATCGACGAGTCGTGGACCGACGGCATCGACAACGACGGGGATTGGAATCCCGAAACCGACGACGTCGGCATCGACGGCATCCCCGGAACGGGCGACGAGGGGGAGGGAGACGGCATTCCTACCGCCGGTGATCCTTTCGACATCACAAAGCCGGGCGAGCCCAACTTCGAATTCACCGACATCGACGAGAGCGACCAGATCGGGCTTACCAGCTTCGCCTCCCCACCGTTCTCGGGGAACAACATCAGCAACGACGAACGCGTCTGGAGCATGGTACAGCCCGGTGTTTTCGACGATGTGCCCGAGGAGCCTGGCGACTACGTTTTTATTTACGGATCCGGGGCCTTTACCCTTCGAGCCGGCGAAACCAAGCGCTTCTCGATCGCACTGATAATCGGCGAGAATCGCGAGGACCTGGAGCTGAACGCCCAGACTGTACAGGAGATCTATGATGCCGGTTACGTGTTCGCCAAACCGCCCGATAAGCCGAACGTTACGGGCGTCGCCGGAGACGGCAAGGTCACGCTTTATTGGGACAATGTTGCCGAATCATCGGTCGACCCCCTAACCGGCGAGGCCGACTTCGAGGGCTATGTGATCTACCGATCCGTCGATCACGATTTCAGTGACCAGCAGACGATCACCGACATTAATGGAAGCCGGTTCCTTTTTCGCCCGCTTCAAACCCAGATTGGCACCGAAGCCAAGTTCGATCTGGTCAACGGCATATTCGGGCCCGCAGAGGTGCCGTACCCACGAAGGGGTATCAGTTACGATCTTGGAGACGACACGGGGTTGTTTCACACCTTTGTCGACTCAAACAGGGTCGTCAACGGCCAACGTTATTTCTATGCGGTCGTTGCATACGATCACGGTTCGGTGGAATCCGGTATCCCGCCCTCGGAGACCTCCAAGATCATCACGTATGATCCGCAGTCCGACCAGTACAAGTTCGACAAGAATACTCTCGCAGTCATCCCGAAACCAAGGGTAGCAGGCTATGTGCCGGCGAGCATCGAGGCGACGGGAGGGCTTCGTCACGTTTCCGGCAATGGGACGGGAGCGGTTATAATTGACATACTCGACGAGCTTGCCGTAGAGGATCAGAATCCGTTCTCCGTCACGTTTACCAGGTCGAACGACAGCCTGCTTTATTCGGTCTTCGATCAAAGTCCTGTCACAGACACGCTTGTATTCGGTGTGGCCAAGACCTCGACGTTATCGAAACGGAATATCGATGTCAGCGCGTTTCAGCTTCGTGGAGAGAACGGTGAGGTTTACACGCTCGGTGAGGACTACGACGTTTTCTCTGAGATCGGTCAAATACGCCGCCTCGACGACGGTGGAATACCAAACGGCACGCGAGGCATGGCTACCTACCTGTATGCCCCTGTGAGCAACAGCTCGCTCGTCAATTCGGAGGAGGGCAATCCGATCTTCGACGGCCTTCGCATCTTTGTCCAAGACGACCCGCTCTCCGTCGACTTGGATGAGACCGGATGGGTCGACGATTCGATTAACCTTCCCTGGGAGGTGGGTCGCGCTAGTTCCGGCCCACGAAGAATCCGGCAACCGGCAGACTACGAGGTTCGATTCTTCGACGAGCCGGTCGACGTGGCATTCTCGTCAGGATTGCCAATACCATTCGAGGTTTTTAATCTGACACGAGGCAATCAGAAGCTCCAGGCATTTGTTCCGGACATTGACCGGGACCAGGAATGGGACATCAACGAGACGATCATTTTTCTCGAAGACCTTGACGGCGAACTCACCGCAACGTGGCAGCTGTTGCTGAGTGATCCGAATCAGACCGGACAAATTCCCGGCAGCGGCGACGTTTTCTACATTCAGACCACAAAACCGTTTCTTGATAACGACCGGTTTGAGTTTACCACGTCGGCTGCCACGACAGACGCGGAGCTTATCGCCGAGGAATTGGACGAGGTATACGTCGTGCCTAACCCTTACGTAGCTACGAACGTCCTTGAACCTCTGAATCCCGTTTCAAATACGGAGCGAGGTGAACGGCGACTGTACTTCGCCAACGTCCCGCAGCGGTGTACGATTAGAATTTACACCGTCACTGGCGAGCTCGTCGACATCATAGAGCACGACAGCACGATCGATGACGGAAAGGCCTTTTGGAATCTCCGAACGAAGGACAACATGAACATAGCCTATGGCCTGTATCTCTTCCACGTGGAGTCGGACGAAGGTGAGTTCATCGGCAAATTTGCGGTGATAAAGTGAGGTACAACACGATGAACAAGCAATCTTGTGTGACGGTTGAGACCCTCTCGCTCATCTGCGCGCTGGTTGTCTCGGCGACCTTCACTCCACGCCTTGCTGCCGCTCAAGTAGATGATGGCAGCAGCCAGACGATCACCAAGGTCGCAACAAGTTCTGCACAGTTTCTTAAGATCGGAATTGGGGCGCGTGCGATCGGAATGGGTGGATCGTTCGTCGCGGCAACACATGACCTTTCGGCGCTCTATTGGAATCCGGCGGGACTGTCGGCAATTACCGGCTCTGCGGTTCAGGTGGCCCACACCCAATATCTGGCCGATATCGACTATAGTTACGCTGCGTTCGGAACGAGTTTCGGAACCTATGGCACCGTCGCGGTAGCCCTGACGATTCTCGACTCAGGAACAATGCCAGTTCGGACTGTGAACGTGCCGGAGGGTACCGGCGAAGTGTTCGATGTCCAGAGCTTCGTTGCACAGCTGTCGTACGGCAAGGGCTTAACCGATCGGTTCAGCATTGGTGGCTCAGCGAAGTTCGTACGAGAGTCGATCTGGCATTCGAGTGCGTCGACAATCGCGTTCGACGTCGGGGCGCTGTTTACGACGCCCTACGACCGCCTCCGGTTCGGTGCCTCGATCTCCAATTTCGGATCGGACATGCAGATGGACGGAAGAGACATTCTCTTCAGCGAAGACCCAGATCAACAGAATGAGGGAAACGTAGAGATCGTAAATGCACGCTATGACATGGACTCGTTCCCCTTACCGATGATCTTTCGATTCGGTCTATCTTGGGACGCTGTAGCCCTCGGAGACCACACGATCGCACTTTCCACCGATGCCGCACACCCGAACGACAACTCGGAGTATGTGAACCTTGGGGCTGAATACGACTTTAGGGGACTCCTTGCTCTGAGGGCCGGATTCAAGCACCTGTTCGAAGAGGACGGTGAGCAAGGCCTGACGTTAGGCGGAGGCCTAAGCTTCCGAATGGAACGAGCTCTCAGTGTGCAGATAGATTATGCATACGCGGACTTTGGACGCCTCGAAGAGACCCACTGGTTTACGCTGGGGATGAGCTTCTGATCGTTTTCAACACAGGTCCAAGGAAGGGTTGGATGTGGGTGTGTCGTCGGACGCTGCCATTTGTGCTCGTTATTTTTGGTTGGACAGGGTTGGTGAGAGGCCAAGCCGTCGGGGATTACTCCGATCGGCCCGTTCAACTCTCGGCCCGCGACTTCGGCACTGTAGGTAAGGCACATGTCCAAATATTCACTGCACCCGAGGTTGAGGGAGAGTTTAACGGCGTAGTGATTCGAGCGAAGACGGAGGCCCTCGACCCGGTTGTTTGGATAAGGTTTCCCACGAGTCCTGGAGGCGGCGAGTGGCATGAAATGATCCTTCTCCCCGGCCCGTCCAGCCCGTTTCTTATGGCTGCCTACAACGGCGAACTTGTCGTTACGCTGGGCGGTTTTGAAATCGCAGTGTCTCCGTTCGACGCCGAGTTCGAGATCGTGGCTGCTGGTGTTTTCGACACGCGTGTCGACGAGGATGCGACCGTTGGTCCGTGGTCCGGAGCACTTTACAGCAAATCGACCAGCGCGGGCAAGATCATCCCGCCGCGTCTTCATACACGTAAGGAATGGGGTGCCGAGCCATTCATAGGCACGCCAGTTGCGCTCGCTCGGCCGACTCATGATTTCATGACTTTTCACCATGCCGCCTGCTGCGGCGCCCATTCGCTCGCCGAAGGACTCGCGCAACTGAAAGCGATTCAGGATTTCCACCAGGACGGGAGAGGATGGTCCGACATCGGCTATCACTTCGTCTTGGATCAGTCGGGACGCGTGTATCAGGGACGGCCATTCCTGGATGAGTCGATCAAGTTCGAGAATGGTCCGCCGCTGGCAATGGGCGCGCATGCGGGTGGCGCTAACACCGGAAACATCGGCGTGTCTCTTCTAGGCTGCTACCATCCGTCGGAAGGCGCCGGATGCCGCGACGTGCTCTCCCCGGCGGCCGAAGACAGTCTGGTGACGCTTTTCGCTTTCCTGAGTGAGACCTACGGTGTTTCGCCGGCGCTGCTGCGTGGTCATCGTGACTTCTCCAGCACCGCTTGTCCCGGGGATAACAATTATCAGCTTATTCCACAACTTCGACAACGTATCGCCAACCTGCTTGAAATGGGCAATCGGCCCGTCGGAATCGCGAGCTTGATCGCGGTCGTCAACGAGGACGGCGTCGTGAGCATCGACTGGCAGTTCATCGCCGACTTGGGCATCACTGAATTCAGAGTAGATCGCGTGTCCGCCTCAGGGCGCGAGACACTCTTTTCGAGTGATCAAGTGATGGACATGTCGATTACCGATGACGAGGTGGCATCACCGGGAGAGGTCCGCTACGAGCTTCTGGCGAGTAATGCGGACGGTCGTGTGCAGCAGCTCGCCTCGGCTCGCGTGGACATCGAGCATCCGCTGGACTTCGTCCTATCGTCCAGCTTCCCCAACCCGTTCTCCCAGGCGAGCACCATTCGCTACTTCCTCGCGCAGGACGGTTTCGTTACGCTGCGTGTGTTCGATGCGGCAGGGCGCCTGGTTGACGAACTTCAGGACGGTTTCCAGGAGAAGGATCGGTGGTACACGGGGCACTTTGACGCGGGCGACCTGTCGTCGGGCACGTACTTCTACCGCATAACCGTCGACGGATTCGCAGGCGTGGTGTTCGATGAGAGTGGGACACTTATTCTGGCGCGATGAATCGGGCCGAAATGACCCCCAAATCCGACACATGCAGATTCAACCCATGATTCACCCTGAGTCCCACGACGCCGTCCACGTTCACCTCACCTCGAGGCAAGCCGGCGACCTGAGTCCCGTTCACATGAAATGACACCTCATCGGCGCCCGCATGCACCTCGAGCTCGTTCAAGACCGAACTAGTTTCGTCGTGTGGGTGGACTTTCATTGCATCCGTCTTGGTCCAGTCCTTGAGAACGCTGGTTTCGGCGCCGTTCCGTCGTTTGATCAGGAACTCACCTGTGTTTCTCAGGAGGAAATACACGTACTCCTGTGTTTCCGAATCGAGGTTCTGCCCTCCGACGAATATCCCGAATGCTTCGCGGTCGCGCTGGCCCGGGTCGAACAGGTGGATTGCCGTCTTCGCTTTGAACGATCCCTCAGCGGTGTTCGCGGGATGGTAGAAGATTGCCTGCTTGTGGGCGGTTATGTGCCATCCGGGCGCCATGTTCACGAAGAAAATGTCGGCGTCCTCCTCCCCTCCAATCTTTGCCGATGGATCGGGTTTGTCGAGGCGAACCTCCCATCCTTCAGGCCGCTGCTGGTTCTCACCTTGCGGCACTCTTAGGTCAAGTTTTACCATAGGGGCTGTCTCGTGGTGCTTGCCTGACATTTCACCTTCTTGCGCAAGCGCACCGGTAAGCGGCATCAACGCGGCTAGAACTGCAGTAGCGATTTTCATGGCGGATCCGTTTTAATGGTCGCGAGCCGTGTGGACGACCCGCGTAATTGTTACCAAACCGTGGTGGTGAAGGAAGAACGACGCATCCGCCACGCCGGTTTCACACCTGACCGCTCGGCCCGACCGCGATCCTGACCGAGGTTGCCCGCATCAACTCGTGGATGTGCTTGCGGATTTTCTTGCCAGGATCCACGACTTGCCGGTTACGCCGGATCGCGATCCCGTGGAGATCAGGGCACTGCTCGGACCGGACAAGCTCCCGGATCTCCCTGCAGAACCCAACAAGCTTCTTCTGACCACGGCCGAGAAGTTGATCGCCAACTCGCTGCACAACGGGCATCCTCGCTTCTGGGCCTACATCACGTCCTCGGCAGACCCGGTTGGAGTCCTTGGTGACCTGATCGCATCGAGCATCAATCCCAACGTGGCGCTCTGGCATCTCTCACCGCTCGCTACCGAGATCGAACTTCAGGCCATCCGGTGGATCGCCGACTTGATCGGGTATCCCAGAGACTGCGGCGGAATCCTCGTTTCGGGTGGGAACATGGCCAATCTTGTGTGCCTCATGGCGGCGCGGCGTGCAATGGCCGGCTGGCCTATCGAAGCCGACCGAGTAACGTCGACCCGGTCTCGGAGTCGTCGTACCTGGATGAACTGAACAAACGAATTCTTCAGCAACTGCAGTCGGGAGGCCAAGTATTTCTCTCGCAGGCCAGCGTGCGGGGCGCCTACAGCCTGCGCGCCTGCATCGTCACCTTTAGAACAACTGCGGCGGACGTCGAGGCACTGCCCGATCTGGTCGCGGGTATCGGCCGCGCGCTTCATGAGTCCAGGCGCCATTGGATGACTGCTTAGGGCGCCCCGAGCAGCACCATCTTCCGCGTCTCGACGTAGTCGCCGACGTGGAGCGAGTAAAGATAGAAGCCGGGACTCGCCCTGTTCCCCAACTCGTCCGTGCCGTCCCAACTCGCAACTTGGGCGCCGGCAGTCTGATTGCGAGCCACGAGCGTCTTCATTACGCGGCCGAGAAGGTCGTAGACGGCGATCTCGACGTACGCGGGCTCGAGGACCTCGTACTCGAAGGTAGTAAGAGGGTAAAATGGGTTGGGGAAGTTCTGGCCGAGACGACTCCGCGTGGACGGCGCCTCGACCGTTTCCGTCCGGACCTGGGTCTGTCCGGTGTATTTGTACACACGATCACCGACGGCGTATCCCAACGTGTCGCCAAACATCCGGAACCGGTTGACGAGCCGATCCAGATCCGTGTCGTCGTTCTGCCATGTGACGCCGCCGTCGTACGTTCTGGAGGTCGTTCCTCTTCCGCTCGCCCAGCCCTGCCACGGTGTCACGAATCCAATTCCCTGGAGCGGTCTGCTTCCGGCGATGAAGCCTTCAGACCACGTCTCGCCGCCGTCGGTCGTCTTGAGAAAGCGGGCAGTCCCAGTGGGGAATCGCTCGACTGATACATAACCGACCGAACTCGTCGGAAACGAAATCTTCCATCCCCACTCGCCGTCGCTGTTCGAGGTGTACACAACTTCCCACGTTTGACCACCGTCGCGCGTCC
>DATKEJ010000279.1:0-8372 GCA_035512315.1 Rhodothermales bacterium
TCCCCCTCCCAAACACCAGTATCGCTGCAATCCAAATGCCGAGCGCTGCTACGGTCAGCCACTTCAGTCCGGTGACGACGCCCGTCAGGGCGGCGGCGACGGCGACGATCCCGATCCAGGCTTTATGAGGACTCAAGCGAATATGCGGTTTGGGCTGCGGCGAGCCGGATTCGTGTTCACTTCGGCTTCCCAAAATTTGACGATGGCCCGTACCTTACTGCCCGACAAAAGATCCATTTTCATACGATTCCCAGCACGATGCGTTTAATGAGACTTCTCGGAGTGTTTGGCGCTGTTCAACTGGTCGCGACGGCCGCGGCGGCACAGGCGCCTGACTCCACGCTGCAAAGCATGTACCGTGACGAGGCGACGCAGATTATCGATCGCCTCTCTCGCGACAGTGAGGCGTACGACCGGCTCGCCGATCTAGTGGATCGGTTTGGACATCGCTTTTCAGGATCAGAAAGCCTCGAGAATGCGATCGATTGGATACTGGAGAAGATGGAGGCGGACGGACTGGAGAACGTCCGCGGACAGAAGGTGATGGTGCCACACTGGGTTCGCGGCCGCGAGTCGCTCGAAATCGTGAGTCCGCGGCCGCGGACGATTCCGATGCTCGGGCTCGGCGGATCGATCGCGACGCCGCCCGAAGGCATCGAGGCAGACCTTCTCGTGGTCTCGAGCTTCGACGATCTTCGTGACAAGGCTGATCAGGCGGCTGGACGAATCGTCCTCTTCAACGTCCCCTTTACGTCCTATGGAGAGACCGTCGGCTACCGGGGCCTGGGCGCGATCGAAGCCGCGAAAGTCGGGGCCGTTGCAAGCTTGGTCCGGTCGGTCACCCCTTACTCGATGCAGACCCCGCACACCGGGGCCATGCGCTATGATGAATCGACGCCCAAGATTCCCCATGCGGCCATCACAATCGAGGACGCCGAGTACTTCGCAAGAGAGCAGGCGCGGGGCATCGTGCCTCGCGTGCGGCTGTACATGCAGGCGCAGACGCTTCCCGACGCTCCGTCTCGAAATGTCGTGGCCGAATTGCGCGGCACAGAGTACCCGGACGAGGTCGTCGTGATGGGCGGACACATCGATTCGTGGGACGTCGGTCAGGGAGCGATGGACGATGCGGGCGGGTGCGTCGCGGCGTGGGAAGCACTTAGAATCCTCCAGGAACTCGGTCTTCGCGCCCGGCGGACGATTCGCGTGGTGATGTGGACGAATGAGGAGAACGGTCTCAGAGGCGGTCGGGTCTACCGTGACTCCGTGGCCGATGCGATTGAGAATCATATCCTGGCCATCGAGTCGGATGCGGGTGTGTTCAGCCCAACCGGATTCGGCTTCTCGGGGTCAGACGCTGCGTTTGATATCGTGACTGAAATCGGCGAACTACTCGATCCGATCGGCGCCGGTGAGATCACGCGAGGTGGAGGCGGAGCTGACATCGGGCCGCTGATGCAGGAGGGCGTTCCTGGGGCCGGATTGGTGGTAGATCGCTCCCGTTACTTCTGGTATCACCATACGGACGCCGATACGATAGACAAGCTCGACCCGGATGAGGTGGCAAGAAGCGCAGCCGCACTGGCCGTGCTCGCTTACGTGGTCGCAGACATGCCTGAACGCCTCCCGCGTTAAGTCGTGATTAGGAGGGGCGGATCGCGACGTCCGCGATCAGGACTGACGGCTGCCCGACGGTAACGGGCACGGCGGCGCCGTCTTTCAGACAGTATCCGCGGTGCAGGTCGATCGCGAAATCGCTCGCAACACCGGTCACGCTGCGCAGCAGGTGCATCGGATCGGCCGTGGCCATGATCGGCCCGACTCGACCTGCCGGCTCTCCGCTTCGCATGAGCAGAGCATCCTCGACTTCGAGGTGCATCTGGTGATCGTTTGCATCCAGCCAGGCGTGGCGCATCGTGTTGACGACAATTAGCGGGCCTGCCGGGGAAAGGAGGTCCTCTCGATCCAGTTTACCGGGTCTCATGAGCAGATTTGTCATCCGGGGTCTGGGAGGCAAACCGAAGTGAGGTCGCCGGCCGTTACCGGTCAACGGGAGGCCGCTGCGCAAGGCCGTGGAGCGGTCGGTCAGCAACCCGACGACTACGCCACGCTCGATGAGCGCCGTAGAACTCGTCACAACGCCCTCGTCGTCGAAACCGCCTGCTGCCCGCGCCGGATCGAGTGTTCCGTCGTCCACAATGTTCACCTCTTCGTTCGAGACACGGCTGCCGACCAGTTCGGGCGTGCGAGCCGGTGCTGTCAAAGCGGTGTCTGCCTCCAGAAGGTGCCCCACCGCCTCATGCATCCAGATGCCGCCCCAGCCCGGTGGAAGCAGCAACGTGGCCCGATCGGGGATGTCGACCGTCGTAGGAGTAAACAAATCAAATCGACGCTGGAACTGGAGGACGACCGCTGTCGGATCAACTGAAGGCGGGCCCGGGGAGCCCCAGTCGACCCAGGTGAAGGTCGCAAACATCGTGTCGGTCTCGACTCGGACCTGGAGCTCTGATCGGACGCCGTCGGACGTTGCGTCGTGGCCCACTGTGTTGATGAGGCTCCTGCGGTCTGAGAATGTGGAAATCCGGGCCTTTACGAGACGGCAGTGGTCGACTCCCGACAGGATGCAGTCGATGAGCGACCTCATGTAGGCGATTCCGCCTTCAGAGATTTCCTCCGAAGCAGCCCGACTTCCATGCGAAGGCGCTACGGTGAGCTGAGTGCCCGGCACTAGATCGAGATGCTCGACCAGGGTGCGGGCGGCCGCTGAGTCGAAGCCGTTGGCGGCGGCAAACGACGTCTGATCTCCGAGACGCCGCACGGCGATTCCTTCGGCGACAGATGCCTTGCAGGAAATCGCGATGGGCGGAATGGACTTCGGCGATGGTCTGACGCGCCCCTCGATGAGGTCGTGCACGATCTGCTGCGCGAATGCATCTGCATACGACGCCGTCTGACGAGTGAGATCCATGAAACGGTCGCGGGCGACGGCCCTGCCGGATTCGAATCGGCCGATGTCCTGATCGTCGTTCGACGGAGTCGGAATGGGATCAGATGGCATAGCGCGGAAATTCGTCCCGCCGCATGTTCAGGTTCAGAATGATCGCGAGGAGCGTCGTGTTCGCCACTAACGCGGAGCCTCCATAGGAAACGAACGGCAGTGGGATTCCGATGACAGGCATAACTCCGACCGTCATTCCTACGTTGATGAGTACGTGTACGAACAGGATTCCGACGGTCCCGGCCGCGAACAATACCGGAAAAGCGTGTCGCGACTGCATCCCGAGGAGAATCAGCCGAACCATCAGAAATCCGAGCAGGCATAGAAGACCGAACGAGCCGATGAACCCGAACTCTTCTCCGATGACGCTGAACACGAAGTCGGTCGACTGCTCGGGGACGAACGCCATCTGTGTTTGCGTGCCCTGCATGAATCCTTTGCCGGTAAGGCCGCCAGACCCTATGGCGGCTCGAGCCTGGATGACGTGGAAGCCGCTCGTGAATCGGTAGGCTTCGGGATCGAGAAACGACACAATCCGGGCAACTTGATGGGGTTGCAGCAGTTTGGTAAGGGCGAAGCCGGAGAGTCCTGCCGTGCCGCCTGCGATGACGAGACTCGCAATCGCGATGCTGCGCTGGTGCGTCCCGAAGAACATAGCGATCGCGAAGAGGACGGAAAAGGCGATGGCGGTAGGGAGGTGGACAACGGCCAGATACCCAGCGATCGGCGGCGAGACGAGAATTGCCACGATGCTGAGCGGGATCCCGCTCCAGAACAGGATGAACGGCGCCGCCCCGACGTAAACGAGGGCAGTACCCGTGTCATTCTGCAGAATAATCAGCGCGGCGGGCAGGAGCAGCAGGCCGACCCCGAGGAAAGTCCGGCCCAGGACGCTCGCCTGCTCGCGCGCCGACCCGAACAAGTGTGCGATCGCGAGTATCGTTCCGACCTTGGCGAGCTCCGACGACTGCAGGCTTATCGGCCCGATGAACAGCCAGGACCGCGCCCCGTTGATTTCACGGCCGAATAACAGCGCCCCCACGATGAGCAGCATACTCATCGCATACGCCGGATAGGCCATAGTCTGGAAGAATCTTGCCGGGAGCAGCAAAATGACGAGCATCACGCCGAAGGAAATGCAGGCCCAGACCAGTTGACGACTGAAGTTGTTCTGGACTGTGAGGAGCAGGAACTCCGACGCGGGGCCGTGGGTCGCGCTATAGATGGCGACCAGACCAAAACAGACGATGGCTGCCCACAGAAAGAGTGTCAGCCAGTCGAGTCGCATGTACCACCGCTTCTGCATCCATCAAGCTCCGCTATCTGGGCATTCCCGCAGCGACCCGCCCCTCTTCACGATCGAAGTAGTGACGCCATTGCATTCCCTCGCCGTTTTCCATGCCCTCGCTCTTTCCTCTGAGCGCCATGTCCTTCACAAACTGCGGGTGCTGATCGATGCTGCCGGTCAGGTATTGCTCCATCATGAGCCCGGCGATGGGCGCCGATACGGTCGCGCCGTAGCCTGCATTCTCGACCAGGACGGCGACGGCAATCTTTGGATCGTCAAATGGCGCGAAGCCCATGAACCAGGAGTGGTCTTCTCCGTGCGGGTTCTGCGCGGTTCCGGTTTTCCCTGCGACGACGACGTCGCCCCAGCGAACGGTCGAGTTGTTCTCCATAACCATGCGCCTCATTCCTTCCCGCACCGTTTCAAAGTGTTCGGGAGAGATCGGGATGCGATGCGACGGCTCGAGGCCGAAATCAAAGGCTTCCCCGGTTTGTGGATCTACGGCTGAGCGAACCACGTGAGGCGAATGGAGCGTGCCGGCATTCGCGAGGGCGGCCGCGTAGCGCGCCAGTTGCAATGGCGTAATCACCATGTCGCCCTGCCCGATGCCCAGTGAAACGAGGTACCCGCGGGTCCATCCACGCGGATAGGCGCGGTCAAAATAGGCCGAATCCGGAAGCAAGCCGCTCACCACTTCTGGGAGATCGGTCGGTGCCACGACACCGAACCCGAACTCCGGACCCCACTTCGACCACTTGTCGAAGTCCAGCCGCATCATGAGCGTGTAGAAGAACACGTTGCACGACCTCTTGATGGCGTCGCGCACCGTCAGGGTGCCGTGGGCCCCGCCGTGACACTTGAATGGGCGTCCGAAGTAGTACACGCCGTGGCATGTAACCGTCGTCTGGGGCGTTATGACGCCGGTCTGCAGGCCAACAAGCGCCATAAAGGGCTTGAAGGTCGATCCCGGGGGCTGCCCGCTCATCGTTGCCCGGTTGAAGAGCGGCTTGAACGGGTCGTCCTGGAGTCCTTTCCATACTTCCTGCGATACACTGCCACTGAGAAGGCGCGGGTCGTAGTCCGGAGAGCTGATGAGCGCCAAGATCTCTCCGTTCCGAGGGTCGATGGCGACGGCGCCTCCGCGCTTGTTTTCGTAGAGGCGTTCGACCAGGGCTTGCAGGTTCGCGTCGATGGTCAGAGTCAGATTGGCGCCGCTTTGCGGAGGCACGTCCTCCGATCCCTCGCGATACGACTTCACCTCCTGGCCGTGCACGTTCACCATCATGAACCGGCGGCCCGATTCGCCGCGCAGCGCCGGTTCGTACGATCGCTCGAGGCCCGATTGTCCCAAACGATCGCCCTGCCGGTAGCCTTTTTCCTTGCGCGTGTCGAGCTGCCTCTCGGAGATCTCCTTCACGTAGCCGTAGACGTGCGACGCGCGGACGCCGCCGTGGTAATGCCGTTTGTCGTCGACGATGAACTCGACGCCGGGAAGCTGGTACAGGTGCTCCTCAACGCGGCTGAATATCTGAAACGGCACTTCGCGGAAGATCCGGCTTGCCTGGTAGGGACTCCACGCGCTGGCCTCGTCGAGACGCGCCCTGACGGTCGAGTCGGGCACTTCGAGAAGTCGAGCGAGAAGGGGAATGCGTTCCTCATCGAAATACCGCGGCGTGACCGTGAGGCTGTAGGTGGGGACGTTGTCTACGAGCAGGACGCCGTTGCGATCGTAAATCAGGCCCCGGGCCGACTGCGTCACACGGAGGCGGACCGCGTTTTTCTCCGACTCGCCCGCGTAGTACTCGGCGTTGATGACTTGAAGGTGGATCAGCCGCGCGGTCAACAGCCCGATCGCAACGATGACGATCGCGATGAAAATTCGAAGTCTCAACCGCTCGATACCCATGGCAACTCTCCCCCTGTGGCGCCCGCGATGCCCCATTGCCTCTGAGGCTCGGCCGGATCATGGCGTGGTGGAGATGAGGAGATTCGAACTCCTGACCTCTGCAGTGCGATTGCAGCGCTCTACCAACTGAGCTACACCCCCAAGCCTACGGCCCGTCTTCGCTTTCCCGAACTGAGTTCAGTCAGCTTCACCGGGCAAGGTGTCAACCGGGCGGAAGATACGTCGGTTCCGCGAAAAATAGTCCGGGGTACGGAGTCCGGAGTCCGGCGGAGGGGACGTCGTCGTCTTCCCGGACTTGATCCGGGATCCAGGAAGGCAAAATGACGAACATTAAATCCCCTACGGGGCACCCAGAGGGGCGTGTTCCTGGTTCTCTCGCAAAGGCACAAAGCCTTGGGAGAGCAAAGGCACAAGGGACTAACGTAACGTTGCCGGAGGCAGTTGCCCCCCCTCCCCGAGGGGGCAGGCTGAGCGCGAGGCGCAACTTCGCGGGGACAGGTCCCGCGCTCAGCCGGGGGTGGTCAAACGCAGCCGGGACCTGCCGATTCAGATTTGCCATCGGGGCTAAAGTTCATCGCGCTTGAGGGGTGAAATTCAACCCGATGTCACGAACAAATTCCGGGTGGCACGGTAACCTGAAGACGTCGAACGTCAAACGTCGAGCGTCGAGCGTCGAACGTCGAACGTCGAACACAGTTGATCATAAATACCCCGCCGCATGAACACTTCTCTCAACAACAAGAACCTATTCGGAGCACGCAGCACCATCACGACCAAATCGGGGACGGCCTATTTGTACCGGCTCGACCGGCTCGCAGAGATGGGATTCAATGGCATCGACCGTTTTCCCTTCTCCATCAAGGTGCTTTTGGAGGCGATTCTCCGTGAGTGCGACGGGAGGTTGATCACCGAGGAGGACGTCAGGCGTCTCGCTTCGTATGACCCCGCCTCTCCCGCCCAGGAAGAGATACCGTTCATGCCGGCGCGCGTGCTTCTGCAGGACTTCACCGGCGTTCCGGCGGTGGTCGACCTCGCAGCGCTTCGATCGGCCATGGCGCGTCTGGGCGGAAACCCCGACGAGATCAATCCCCGCGTTCCCGTCAATCTTGTCATCGACCACTCCGTGCAGGTCGACGCGTTCGGATCGGGGATGGCGCTGCAGATCAACTCCGACTTCGAGTTTCACCGCAATCGAGAGCGGTATGAGTTCCTCCGCTGGGGCCAGCAGGCGTTCGATAATTTCTCGGTCGTTCCGCCGGCACGTGGGATCGTCCACCAGGTCAATCTCGAGTACATTGCCAAGGGCGTCTGGTCGAAGCCGGAAGCCGACGGCGTTGACGTATTGTATCCCGACTCGCTCGTTGGCACCGACAGTCATACCACTATGATTAATGGACTTGGCGTAGCCGCCTGGGGCGTCGGAGGGATCGAAGCCGAGGCGGTCATGCTCGGCCAGCCGATCTACATGCTCATGCCGGAGGTCGTCGGATTCAGGGTGAGCGGGAAGCTCCGTGAGGGCGTCACCGCTACCGACCTGACCCTGACCGTTACGCAGATGCTTCGGAAGAAAGGGGTCGTCGGGAAGTTCGTCGAGTTTTACGGACCGGGGCTGTCAAACATGACGCTCGAAGACCGCGCGACCATAGCCAATATGTCGCCCGAGTACGGCGCCACGATGGGCTTCTTCCCGGTCGACGAACGGACGCTGGACTATTTCAGTCGAACCGGCCGTTCACCCGAGTTGGTCGACACGATCGAAAGGTATTCGAAGGAGCAGGGACTCTTCCGGACGAATGGCACGCCTGATCCGATTTTTGCCGACTCGCTCGAGTTGGACTTGGCGGATGTCGTGCCGAGTATGGCCGGTCCGAAACGCCCGCAGGATCGGATTGACGTCCCCGACCTGAGGGAGCTGTTCAAGTCTGCGCTCACAGCCCCAACCGGACCGCAGGGATTTGGACTCGACAAGGAGGGAACGGAGCGCACCGGCCGCTACGAAGGGGAGGACGGCAAGTCGTTCGACATGAAGCACGGCGACGTCGTCATTGCGGCGATCACGAGCTGTACTAATACGAGCAATCCTTCGGTGATGATCGGCGCAGGACTCGTTGCAAAGAAGGCCGTCGAGCGCGGACTCACAATACCGCCTTATGTCAAGACGAGTCTTGCTCCCGGCTCTC
>DATKEJ010000280.1:0-9867 GCA_035512315.1 Rhodothermales bacterium
CGGTACCGCGCGGCAGATGCCTCGGATGATCAAGCGCACCGGCACGCCGGCCCGAGACGCGCCGTACAGCCTGCGTATCGTCTTGGGGTCTTCGATGCTGTTGAGCTTCAACGTGATGCCTGCTGCGCGACTTTCGGCCGCGTGTGCGACCTCGCGCTTGATGAGTCGTGAAAGGTCCTTTCGAAGGGAAACCGGGGCAACAAGGAGGTGCTCGAAATCCGGTTTCGATTTCGGATCCTCCAGCATCTCGAAGACACGCATAACTTCCGCTGTGATCACCGGGTCACATGTAAAGAGGCCCAGATCCGAATAAGCGAGGGCTGTCTTTTCGTTGAAGTTGCCGGTTCCGAGATAAGCGTAGCGTTTTCGATGACCGTTCTCGCGCCGGACGGCAAGTCCCATCTTGGCGTGCACTTTGATCCTGGGCCTGGAGTAAAGCACCCGAACCCCTGCCTCCTCCATGCGCCGTGCCCAGCTGATGTTGGGTTCTTCATCGAACCGCGCCTTCACTTCCACAAACGCGGTGGTTCGTTTGCCCGCCTGCGAGGCCGCGATTAACGCCTCGACAATAGGCGACTCCGAGCTGACGCGATACAGGGTGGCGTAAACTTCCTCGACGCCGGCGTCGGAAGCCGCCGCCTCGAAAAACTCGATCACCGGCTGGAAGGACTGGTAGGGGACGTGCAGGAGCTGGTCGCCGGTCGTGATGACATCCCAGATACTCGGTGCGCCGGACAGAACCGGATGAGGCAGGGGCGGGAGGCGCTCATACTTGAGATCGTCCCGCCCAAAGTCCGGGAACGAAAAGAAGTCGCTGAAATTGTGGTAGACACCGCCGACGATCAAATCGTCGTCCTCGAGATCGAAGGCGCTCTTCAGCGCGACGACCATTCGATAGGGTGTCCTCGGATCAAAGAGCAGGCGCGTCGGCACCCCGGTTTCGCGTTTCTGGAGGCTCTTTTCGATCGCTGCCACCAGATTCCCCTCGAACTCGTCCTCGTTCAAATAGAGCTGCGCGTCGCGTGTCATCTTGATCGAATACGCCGCGCCGACCTCAAATCCGGGAAAGACGACGTCGAGGAACGTTCGCACGACGTCGTCCAGGAAAACAACCTCCTGACGATGGTGTGGCGACTCAATGACGAGGAACCGTGGAACCTCGTCAGACGGAATCTCGACGATCCCGTATTTCGGCTCGAGAACGGTGAACGTCGAACCATCGTCCTCCGGCCAGAGTTCGGCGACGAGATATAGACCTCGGTTGCGAAGGAACGGTGCGTCGCCGTTGCCCTCAAGAATCTGCGGATGCAGGTGCGGGAGCACCATCGCGAGAAACATCTCTCGCAAGGCTTCCGACTCGGGGAGCCCGCGAAATCCCTGATCGTGAATGTAGATGCCCTCGTCTCTTAAAGCCGGCAGGATCTCGTTCGTGAAAATTCGTCCGAACCGTTGCTGCTGATCGACGACGGTACGGTGAATCTTCTTGAGTGTTTTTGCCGGGTTGAATTCGAGCTTCTTCCTCGCACCCGAACCGAGGCGCAGGAGGCTTCTAATCGACGCAACGCGGACACGAAAGAATTCGTCCAGATTCGACGAGTAAATGGCGAGGAACTTCAGGCGCTCCAGAAGAGGAACGCTTGGGTCGCCGGCTTCCTGGAGCACGCGCTCGTTGAACGAAAGCCAGCTTAGCTCACGGTCGAAGAGTAAATCCTTATTGGGACCGGACATTCGGCTTGGTCGTCGCCACGAAATGAATCGTCCCGAATATCGGGAATGATCCTCTCAAAAGAGGTTACCATATCATTACCAAATTGCTTTGCCCGGACGTGGAATCCAACTTGTTTGGAGCAGGCGCTTGAACAGCGCTTTATCATTTTTGCTCTCTTGAACGGATCTCCGATTCGTTGCAAACGGATCGCTGAATCGTATCTTGACAGGCAATTCTTCCGATCCTGTTCTTCCACGTATCAGATCACCAACCAGCCCTGGAAATGCATCGAATTCGCCTTCATTGGGGCCTCCTTTCGACTCTGGCCGTTGGACTTCTCCTGCTCGGTTTCGCCGGGTCGGCACATGGTCAGGGGGTAACTACAGCTGCGATGAGCGGCATCGTCACCGACACTCAGAATCTTGGGCTTCCCGGCGCCAACGTGGTCGCCGTCCACCAGCCCTCGGGCACGATGTACGGGGTAGCATCCCGCATTGGCGGCGTGTACAACATCCCCAACATGCGTATCGGCGGGCCTTACCAGGTCATCATATCCTTCGTCGGATATGAGTCGGTTACCGAAAACAATGTCTACCTCACGCTGGGGCAGAACTTGAGGCTGGATTTCGAGTTGGCAGAGGCCGCTCTCGAGTTTGACATGCTCACCGTCACGGGAGAGCAGGACGAGGTGCTCAACGCCGGCAGGACGGGCGCCGCGACCACGATCGATCGCGCAGAGGTTCTTCAGCTGCCATCCATCAAACGGAGCACGAGGGATTTGACGAGAATTGACCCGCGCAACGACGGAAACTACTCGTTTGCGGGCCGCAACTGGCTTTACAACAACATCTCGCTCGACGGCTCCTACTTTAACAACTCGTTCGGCCTCGACGATCCGGCTGTGGGCGGGCAGACGGCAGCCGAGCCCATCCCGTTCGACGCCGTCGAGCAAGTGCAGGTCTCCATAGCGCCGTACGACGTGCGACAGAGCGGATTTACAGGTGCAAACGTCAACACGGTCACCCGCAGCGGCACGAATACCTTCAGCGGTTCACTGTACACTTTCTGGCGCAACGAAAGCCTGATCGGCAACCGCGTTAAAGGAGATGAGGTGATCGCCGACCCGGACCTGACCTTCAATCAGAGCGGATTTTCCATCGGCGGGCCGATCATCAAGGACAAGCTGTTCTTCTTCGTGAACGCCGAAATCGAGCGACGAGACGACCCGGGCACCAACTTCGTCGCCGACGAAGACGGCAACGTCACGTTTGGCGAATCGAGGGTAAGCGCCGCGACGATGGACCAGATAAGCCAGATCATGCGCGACGTCTACGGATACGAAACCGGTCCGTACCAGGGCTTCGTGCATGAGACCAACAACGACAAACTGCTCGTGAAGCTCGACTGGAACATCAGCAGAAACCACAACCTCTCGGCCCGTTACAACTTCCTAGACGCCGAGCGCGACCTGCCTCCTCACCCTTTTGTGCTGAGCCACAACAACTCGGGCCGCGGGCCGAACTCGGCGAGCCTCCCCTTCCAGAACTCAGGCTACGCCATTAACAACGAGCTCAACTCTTTCGCCGTGGAATTGAACAGTCGCGGCGGCGGCTGGGCAAATCGCTTCTTCACGAGCTACAACCGATTCAGGGACTTCAGGAACCCGAACAGCGCGGACTTCCCAACGATCGAGATTGGCCAGGACGGAATCACCTACACGACGGTCGGCCACGAGCCGTTCTCCATCCACAACATCCTCGATCAGGACGTTTTCCAGGTGACCAACAACTTCACCTATTTCCAAGGCAAGCACGTGTTGACCTTCGGGGCCAACTTCGAGCACTACGCGTTCTTCAACTCGTTCAACATCTTCCGGCACGGCGTCTTCTTCCTGCCTTACTTTTTCGAGGATCGCACGTACGGTCTCTGCTCGACTACCTTTGGATCGCTCGACGAGTTCTTCGCCGTTACAGACCCCGAATCGGAGGACTTCTATGACTTCAATCAGTGCGTTCGCACCGGAGACTTCAAGGGCGAGAAAATCGAAGTCGCTCAGGTCGGATTCTACGTCCAGGATGAACTCATCGCTTCGCCGACCTTGAACCTGACATTCGGCGTCAGAGTGGACGTGCCCATGTACCTCACGGATCCGGTCGACAACCCGTTCTCGAGGGGACTGACTGCCTTGGATCCGGACGACAATCCGGTTACGATCGACCAGTCGGCGTTGCCGGGCTCTTCGCCGCTTTTCTCACCGCGCATCGGCTTCAACTACGATCTTTCAGGTGACCGGTCGACCCAGCTCCGCGGCGGAACCGGCATCTTCACCGGAAGGGTGCCATTCGTCTGGATAGGAAACGTGATCTCCAACCCGGGCAACAACCCCAACCTGTTTCCAAATGTCCAAAACGTGCCTGAGGACCACGTAACCGACGATAACGAGGAGCGCGGCCGCTCGATCCTGCAGACGTCGTTCGACCTGAATGCGTTCGCTGAGGATTTCAAGTGGCCACAGATCTGGACGACCAACGTCGCAGTTGACCATAAGCTGCCGTGGGATCTGCTCGGCACCCTCGAAGTCCTCTACGGGAAGGACATCAACGCGATATTCATGCGCAATGATGACCTCATCGCGCCCGTCCGCTCGCTTTCCGACGGCCGGCCGTACTACCTGGGGCCCAACGGCAACGAGTTGAATCCGGATGGCGCTGCCGGCATCTATACGATCGACAATACAAACGAGGGATGGAACTTTAACGTCACCGCGCAACTCAGGAAGCTCTTCCCGAACGGCCTGAACACGAGCCTCTCGTACTCCTACACCGAAGCGAAGAACAACCTGCAGTCGACCGAAATCGCGTCGGTGCTGTGGCAGAGCCAGCCTGTCCAGGGTGATCCGAACCAGCCTAATCTCGGATGGTCGCAGTTCAATCAGCGACATCGGATCGTGGGCACGGGGACCTATCGTCACGCCTGGAGCAACAGGGTGGGAACATCGCTCGGCGTGTTCTTCGAGGCGGCGGAAGGCGGACTCTTCACCGCAGCCGGCGGCAACCGATTCTCGTTCGTGTATGCCGGTGATGTGAACGGCGACGGGTACTCCAACGACCTGATCTACGTCCCGACCGGCATGGACGACATCAAGCTTGGAACGATCAACGAGAACGGCGACTACGTCTCCGACCCGAACCAATGGTTCCGGTTTGACGCGTTCATCGAGCAGGACAGCTACCTGAGCGGCATTCGAGGGGAGATTGCCGAGCGCAACGGCGGTCTCAACCCCTGGTACACGAACATCGACCTCCGGCTTATGCAGGACTTCAAGATCCGATCAGGTGGCCAGGACCATACGCTTCAGGTCAGCTTCGACATCCAGAACGTGGCGAACCTGGTCAGCTCGGATTGGGGTGTCAGGCGCGGAGCCAGCCCGGCCGCGATTGCGCCGCTCGGCCTCGTCGGCTGGGATAATGCGGGCGACCCGGTGTTTACTTACACCGGCCCCGGCCAAACGTATGCAGACGATCCAGGCGAGTTGTCGAGGTGGAGGGCGCAGCTGGGGGTGAGGTATATCTTTAACTAGTCCGAAGTCCGAGGTCAGAAGTCCGAGGTCCGACCCGCGACCGGGTTCGTCTGCCGGCACACTTCACCGGGCTGCGGAAGGGTACGGTGACTCGCTCGGGTCAGGCTCGCGCCAGCTCCCGCAGGGTTGTTTAGCGTTTCTCGTTTAGCGTTTCTGACCCTCACATATACAATCCGCCGTTGACGTGAAGCACCTGACCCGTGATGTAGTCAGACGCGCTGGAGGCAAGGAAAAGCGCGGCCTCGGCGATTTCCTCGGGTCGGGCGGGCCGATTCATCGGGACGGCCTGGAGCATCGCTTCCCGGGCGGCCTCCGGGATGGCCGCCGTCATCTCCGTATCGACGTAGCCGGGTGCGACCACGTTCACGCAAACCCCGCGTCCGGCAAGCTCCCGCGCAAGGCTCTTTGAGAACCCGACGATCCCGGCCTTCGACGCCGCATAATTCGTTTGTCCTGGATTCCCGGAAGCGCCGACGACTGACGACAGGTTGATTACCTTGCCCGCACGCTGCTTCATCATCGGCCGATAGGCGGCCTTGCAGAAGTTGAAGACGCTTTTCAGATTCGCGCCGATGACCGCATCCCAGTCGTCTTCGGTCATACGGATCAGCAGATTGTCGCGGGTGATGCCGGCGTTGTTAACGAGGACGTCGATCCGGCCCCAGACCTCCAGGACCTGAGCGACCACTGCTTCTGCGGCCGCGAATGACGCGCCGTCGGCCTTGATCGCCAGCGTCTCGACGCCCGCCGACCGAACAGCCGCAGCTACCTCCTCTGCCGCCGCTGACGATGAGATGTACGTGAAGGCGACATTGGTGCCGGCCGCCGCAAATCGCTCGACAATGGCTCGTCCGATCCCGCGAGTTCCCCCGGTGACGAGGGCATTCTTGCCTGTCATGTCCATGATTTCGTTCAGTTTAGGATCCCGTGCCGATGCGTTCGAGGTCATCTGCGGAACCGATCGTCTGGGTTTCGACATCCCGCCCTAGCGTTCGCTTGGCAAGCCCCGCGAGGACGTTCCCTGCTCCAACCTCCACGTAACGGATGACGCCGTCTCTCTGCATGTTGGCAAGTGACTGGCTCCACCTGACCGGTGCAGTGAGTTGATCGAGCAACGCTTTTCGAATCTGGTTGGGATCTGTCGTGGGTTCGGCTGAGACATTGAGATAGACCGGGCAAGACGGCGTCTTGACGGACAGGCGGTCGAGGGCTTCTCCGAGGCCGGCTCTCGCGAATTCCATGAGCGTCGAATGGAATGCGCCGCTGACGGGAAGCTGGACGACTCTTTTGACGCCGTGATCTGGCGCGATCGCCATGGCGCGATCGACTGCGGGTCCGTCACCCGAAATGACGATCTGTCCCGGTGCATTGTAGTTGGCGGGCTGAACGACTTCTGTGGTGGTCGAAGCCGCTGTGCAGATTGCCTCGACGACTTGGTCATCTGCGCCAAGCACGGCGGCCATGGCGCCCGGGCGGCGCGTGCCGGCCTCCGCCATCAGCTCGCCGCGAAGTCGAACGGTTTTGAGGGCATCTTCGAAGGAGAGGGCGCCGGCGGCCGTCAGTGCCGAGTACTCCCCAAGCGAATGCCCAGCGGCCGCGTCTGGGTGCACCCCCCTCTCGACGAGCACGGCGTAGACGGCCATACTGTGCACGAGGAGGGCGGGCTGCGTTACGTCGGTTTGACGAAGCCGTTCTTCGTCGGCGTCAGCGTTGCCCGTTCCGAACATTCGCTCGGTAAGTGGGAATCCGAGAATAACGTCAGCCGCTTCAAGAATGCGCCTGGCGGCATCTATCGACGTGAGGTCGGCCGCCATGCCCACATACTGAGAGCCCTGTCCCGGAAAGAGAAAGGCGGTCTTCATACTCCGGTAGCAGATTCAGTTGAGGCCCTTGCCTTCCACGATCTCGGCGGCGGTCGTGGACATATCCCGACCGTCGTAGGCCCATTTCATATAGATCGCGCCCCAGGTAAACCCTCCGCCGAAGGAGCTCAGAATGAGATTGTCGCCCTCCCGAAGCTCGCTCTCCCAGTCGTACAGGCAAAGCGGAATGGTGCCGGCGGTCGTATTCCCGTAGTGCTCGATGTTCAGCATCACCTTGTCCATCGTGATGCCCATTCGGCGCGCGGTAGCGTCGATGATCCGCTGATTAGCCTGGTGCGGCACGAGAAAGCGAACGTCGTCTCCGGTCAGGTTATTTCGGCGCATGATCTCCTCCGAGGCGCCGGCCATTCCCTCGACGGCTATCTTAAACACGGCACGGCCTTCCTGAAAGAGGTGGTGCATGCGCTTGTCCACCGTCTCGTGGGTCGTCGGATTGAGGCTGCCGCCCCCGAGCATGCAGAGGCTCTCCCAGTTTGATCCGTCGCTGAATTCGAGACTGTCGACGATGCCGCATCCGTTGTCCGCCGGCTCGAGGATCACCGCTCCCGCGCCGTCTCCAAACAGGATGCACGTGTTACGATCCGTGTAGTCGACGATGCTGCTCATTTTATCGGCGCCGATTACGAGCACGCAATCGTGCTTCCCCGACTCGATGAACCGTGCGCCGGTGGACAGGGCAAACAGAAATCCGCTACAGGCGGCCGAGACGTCGAATGCCCACGACGACCCACCGATTCCAAGCCCTTTCTGAACAAGGCAGCCTGTGGCGGGGAAGAACATGTCGGGAGTGACGGTCGCCACGATGACAAGGTCGACCTGGTCTGCGGGGATACCGCGTTTCGCGAGGGCTTCCTTTGCGGCTTCCGTCGCCATGTAGGATGTTGCCTTGCTCGGATCGCGGAGGATCCGCCGCTCACGAATGCCTGTCCGGGAGAGGATCCACTCGTCGGTAGTGTCGACAATCTTCTCGAGGTCGAAGTTCGTCAATCGATCCTCGGGCAGAAAATGTCCGACCGATGTGATTGCAGCGAGCCTCATTGCTGCTCACCCGGGGCGGCGACGCCGTCGGGTTTTTCCGCCGTTTGGGCGGACACCGCTTCTGCGATCGATTTGCTGACGGCCTGTTTTGCCATCTCGGCTCCGGCCACGATAAGTCGGTGAATCGCCTTTGCGCTCGAACCGCCATGGCCGATGAGCACGTTGCCCTTAATACCCAGTAGAGGGGCCCCGCCGTATTCCTCGTAATTGAACTGCTTCTGGACGGTTCCCACGACGCGAGCGACGGTCGCCCGTTCGTCCCATGTCAGGTTAAGTCTCTGCACTTCGGTCTTCAGCATCTCGACGAGCACGGTGGCCACACTTTCACCGAGCTTCAACACGATGTTGCCGACAAACCCGTCGCAGACAACCACATCGGCGGCATGATGCATGAGGTCGCGGCCCTCGATATTGCCCACGAAATTGATCCCAGTGACCTCTGCCAGAAGCTTGTAGGCCTCCTTTGTCAGCTCGTTGCCTTTCCCGGGCTCTTCGCCGACGTTCATGAGGGCAACTCGAGGCTGGTCGCGATTATGGATCAGATTCATGTAGATGGAGCCCATGAGACCGAACTGGGCGAGATGCTCAGGACGGCAATCGACATTGGCGCCGACGTCGACTACGATGCAGAAGCTCTTGAGAGTGGGATACGGCCCCGCGATGGCGGGACGAGGAACGCCGGGCAGCCTGCCGAGAATGAACGCAGACGCCGCCATGACGGCGCCCGTGTTACCGGCGCTGACGAAACAGTCCGCCTGCCCTTGTCGAACGAGGCCGAGGCCAAGGTGAATGGATGAGTTCGTCTTCGTTTTTACCGCGGATGCCGGTGATTCCGCCATCTCGATAATGTCGGGAGCATCGATAACCTGGATACCGTTCGGCATAGAGACGCCCGGTCCGAACGCATTCTTTACCGTTTCCTCGGGTCCGAGCAGCAGGACCTCCAACTCATTGTCATGCTGCCTTACCGCCTCGAGGGCGCCCTCAACGACGACGTCGGGAGCGTCGTCTCCCCCCATTGCGTCGATTGCTACTCGGAATGCCATTGCTGTCCTGGACGTGTTAGCCGATGGTGGAGACCGCCGGCCGGACGCCTAGGCGGTCGTCAAAGTCGAGAGGTCAACTAAGATTCGCACCTTGGATGACCGGCCTTCCTCGATAGTACCCACAGGAGGGGCAGGCCCGGTGCATCAACTTTGCCGATCCGCAGTGATCGCAGTTCATCACCTGCTGTGTGTCTTTGACCTTATACTGCGACCGCCGCTTCGCGGTGCGTGATTTAGAGTGTTTTCTCTTCGGGTTCGCCATGATATATGGAATGTCTTTGCTTTCGTAACCGCAAACTTAGAAGATACGCAAATCCAAATCGTGAAACGAAACCGTTAGGATCCGGTTTTGAGCTTACGAAGTGCCTCCCAGCGCGGATCCACGGAGTCGCCATCCTCGGCAGGTCCACCGAACTGGAGCTGCAGCTCTTTCTCTCGCGCCGAGGGCGCCACCTTTCGAAGGGGAACGGAGAGCAAGACCGTGTCGCGTACCATCTCCGTTATGTCGATCGTTCGCGCCCCCTGATCGAGCAATCTGATATCCTCGTCTCCTTCTGACGCCTCAGTTGGATCTTTTGTGAAAACGACGGTATAGCTGCCGGCGATCGGCTC
>DATKEJ010000281.1:0-23781 GCA_035512315.1 Rhodothermales bacterium
GAAGCTGGCCGCTATACGCTCGCGCAACGGTCGGGGGAGGCAGCTCCACGTTCTCAGACTCGTACTCCTCGATGAACATCGCCAGTACGTTCTGTGCATCCTCAAGAGCTTGGGCGGGTGTGGCCCCAAATGCAGAGAGGTCGGGGAAATCCGGGCAGGTCGCGACGAACGCATCGTCTTCATCGCTCCAAATCACCTGGAATCCGTAATGGTTGTCTTTCATCATTCTTGTGTGCAGTAATCCGGAAACTCAGACTCGATATAGTCGATCGCCTTAGCAACCTGTTTCACCTGGTACGGCTTCGCATTACCGTTCCTTCTGGCTGAAGGATGAACATGGCTCCCTCCTTCGGTAATCTGAGCCTTTCATGTTTGTACTTGCGGTGTGCTCCCTTCTGGCCCTTGAGTTCGTAACCCCAGCAAACGGCGAGCCGGCACAGCTCCGAAAATCTCATCGAATCTGGGGACTCGATGGCCTTTAGGAGAAGCTTAGAGCATTTTTTCACAGAATGGTACCGTATACGGTGTCATATGTTCCATGAATGGGTCATCATGATCATCATGATGGAATGAGGGGGGCGCGCATGCCTACACAGGCGCTTGCCATGCGCCGCGTCGAGGTACCTTCGCCTTAGCAGACAAGGCAACGAATCTCCCAGCGCTTGATTGACGTTCGAAGATTAGTTTTCAACCATTCTTTTCCATGACCTGGGTCATCATCGGCTCCTTCCTCGGTTTCGCCGCGCTGGCCTTTCTCCTGCTATACCCCGTCTATCGCTTCCTCAAGAAGGAGGCGGCACGGAACAAGGAGAACCAGAACTGAGAGGGCGAGCCTCACTGCCTTCGGACCGTGATCAGCGGCTGGATGCGCGCGAGTTTTGCCGGCCCGATCCCTTTCACCTTGATCAGGTCCTCCGGACGCGCAAACCGGCCCGCCTTCTCGCGATGCTCGATGATCCGCGCGGCAAGGGCGGGACCTATTCCGGGCAGCCCGATCAGCTGCGTGATCGTGGCGCTGTTTATGTCGAGCAGACCGGCGGTGAATGCGCTAAGGCTGTCGACGCCCAGTGAATCGGATGGCCCTCCCTTTCGCGGTTTTGGCAGAGTATCGGCGGGAGCGAGCCCGCCGGCCGCGATGAGGGAATCGAGTGCGGCGTACACGTCCGGATCGAACGGCGTCGTCGTCTGCTGGATGTAGCGCCACGTGAATCCGACGAGGTAGAGTGATGCGATAACGACAAGGGCGGTTGCCTCAGTGCGTGTGAACACGAGTCGTTCCGCGAATCGTCTGAGTCTCTTCATAGCATGGTATGGTCAGGTTCTGTAATCTCACCAATAGACACCTGAGCGCACCGATTCATAACCTCATGATCGTCAGAACCGAAGCGATCGTACTTCGAAGCGTCGACTACGGCGAAACGAGCCAGATCGTGACCCTTCACACACGTCGTCTGGGAACGATCGCCGTCATGGCCCGCGGAGCCCGCGGCGCGAAGAGTCGCTTCGGATCGGCGCTTCAACCCATGTCGCACGTCCAAGCCGTCTTCTACCACAAACCCGCTCGCGAAGTACAAACACTGCGCGAGGTCTCGCACGTGACGGTCTTCCGGAGGGCGCCGAGGGAGATCGACCGCCTGTCGCTGGGCCTTCGGATCGTCGAGACGATCAACAGCCTCATGGCGCGGCCTGAAACAAACGACGAGGCGTTTCAGGTGATCGTGGATGTTTTGCGCCGGCTTGACGTTGAAGAGGATCACTGGCGCAATCTCCTCCCCTACTTCCAGCTCCAGCTCTCGGCCTTCATGGGCTTCGCCCCGCTCCTCGACAAACAGCAGGTCGAAACGATCACGCCGTCCGGTGGCTTCCTGCGGCTCGATGACGGGGCGGCGGCATCCTCCAAACCGAACTCGCCCGCCGTACCGGTTTCACGTCAGGCCGTCAGGGCCATCGGCGTGATGCTGCTCGCGGACCTCGATACCGTGATGCGAATGAGCGTGACGCCGCGGGTGCTGGACGAAGTCGGCTCCATCGTCGAGACCTATCTCAACTACCACGTCGAGGATTATCGGCCGTCGCGGAGCAAGCTCGTGTTCGAGAACATCCGGTCCGGCCTCGCACGGCGATAACCGCCCTATTTCCGCCCGTTTATTTCTGAAGTCGCGGAACCTTCACGCAATCTTCATGATATGAACACGTATTGACACATATGTTATGTGCAGAAAAGCCTTGATGAGGGACAAAACATGAGCAGACGACAGCTGACCAAGAAGCAGAAAGACTTCCTGCAATTCCTCCGCGATTTCCTGATGGACTCGGGAGGCGTGTGGCCCACGTATCGGGAGATCGTGGACAGTTTCGACTACCGGTCGCCCAACAGCGTCACGCAGAACTTGCAGGCGCTCGTGAAGAAAGGCTTTCTCAAACGTGACAACGACGGCTATCGTTTCGCGGAGCGTCCCCGGTTTCGAAACGGGCAGGCCAGCATTCCGATTCTTGGCATCATTACCGCCGGCCATCTGCAGGAAGCGGTCGAGGCCAATCTTGGCTCGATAACGCTCGAGACGCTGTTCCCTAATCTCGATCGGATTTTTGCTATCCGGGTTTCAGGCCAGTCGATGACGGGGGCCGAGATTAACGACGGAGACTATGTCCTCCTGATCGATGACGACATCCCGAACGGCGGCATCGGCGCCGTTCTGTACGACGGCGAAACTTCCCTGAAGCGGATATATCAGGACAAACGGGGTCTCCGGCTGGAGCCGGCGAACGATGAGTATCCCGACATCCATATCGAGCCCGATGTCTTCGAGGAAGTAAGGCTCCTCGGCAGGTATGTCGGGCACGTCAATTCGTCGGGAGTCTACAAAGCCGCTTCGTAGCTATCCTGTGACGGCTATCCTGACGAACGCGATCTGAGAAACGTTGGCGCCGTCGCGCGCCCGATACGTGAACGTCGCGACCCCGACGAAATTCTCGGGCGGGGTGTATACGAACCCACCATCCAAGGCCAGTTCGAGGATTCCATCGACTACGTCAGTGACAAGCACGACCGAAAGATCGTCGCCGTCCGCGTCTGAATCGTTTTCGAGGACTCCCGGCGCCGGAACTCTTAGCGTATCGTTCACTGTCATGATGAATTCATCGTCCATGGCAACGGGTGGGGTTCCCTGCGCCGTGACGAGGATGACGACGTTCGTAACGGCCGAGAAGTTGACGCCGTCTGACGCTCTGTACGTGAACGAATCAGTTCCCGAGAACCCCGGGGGAGGCGAGTACGCGAAGCCGCCGTCAGCGTCGAGTTCGAGCACGCCGTCGGGGGAATCCGCGAGAACCGCGACGAGAGCGGTTCCTTCTTCATCGCTGTCGTTCTCAAGTACTCCCGGCGGCGGTACGACGAGATCCGTGTTAGCCGGTACGTCGTACTGATCAGGTTCGGCGCGGGGAGGGTCACTCACTTCAATGACGGTGATGCTGACGGTCGCACGCGAGGCCAGCGTTCCGTCGTCGATCTGGTATTCGAAGGAGTCGTCTCCTGAGAATCCGGCGTCCGGCGAATAGGTGAATGAGCCATCGTTCCTCAAATCGAGACTGCCGTGCTCCGTAGAAGTTATCAAGGTGATCGTCAGTTCGTCGCCGTCGACGTCGACGTCGTTGGCCAGGACGCCCGGCGCCGGAACTTCCAGCGTGACGTCCTCTTCGGTGGTGTACGCGTCCGGCGCCGCCACCGGAGGATCATTCACCGCGATAACGTTTATGGTCACAGTGGCAGGAGCACTCTGCAAAATCCCGTCAAATGCGGCAAAGACAAACCCGTCGGCCCCGTTGAAGTCCTGCTCGGGCACATACCGAAAGGAACCGTCCGGCTGAAGTGAGAGAGTGCCGTGCTCGACGTCTTCGATCAAAACGGCGGTCAACTGATCCCCATCCGGATCCGTTGCGCCTGCCAGAACCCCCGGGGCGGGCTCCGATCGCGCGCTGTCCTCCAGCGTTGCATACACCCAATTGACGGCGGAAGGCGGATCGTTGACAGGAGTAACGTGGACCGTGACCGTCGCGAAGTCCTGCCCGCCGTTACCATCGGAGATCGTGTACACGAATTGATCCGTGCCGTTGAAATGGGTCGAGGGTTCGTACGCGACGCTGAATCCGTCCGATGGTATTTGAACAGACCCGTTCTGCGGTCCGTTCGACGTGCGAATCACGCGGAGCACGTCGCCGTCGACGTCGGTATCGTTTGCCAGGACATCCAAAACGGCCGCCTGACCTTCCTCGATCGTGAACGTGTCGTCATTGGCGACCGGAGGGTCGTTCACGGGCGTTACGCTAATGAGCACTCTGGCCGTCGACGAGAGCACGTTGCCGCTGACTCGATATCGTAGGCTGTCGGAACCGTTGTAGTCGACTTCAGGGAGGTATTCGATCAGGTTCCCCACGATGGTCGCCTCGCCAAAACTGGGCGGCGTCACGATCTCGGCTACTTTGAGTTCGTCACCGACGAGGGAACTGTCGTTGGCCAGGACGGCGATGCTCACGAGGGTTTCCTCGGGTGTCGCTATCGTGTCGTCGACCGCAATCGGATGATCCCTTGACAGGTCAATCGGCGTCGGCTCGGTGGGTAGCTCCTGACAACCGATCGCGACGACGACCGTCACCGCTAACACGGCGAGACGCCGGGCAAGCATCGGGAAGACCTGAAGGCGGGGGATGTGAGTCATCAGAACTTCAGCCTGGCGCCGACCATCAGGTCCCTGTTCATCGGCGCCAGGTCGAGCGTCGGAGTGATCGTCATCCCGGAAGCAGGAGGGGGAGGCCCGTCGTACGTGGTCGCCGCATCGAGAATCGCGAAAAAACCGATGACTATCGCCAGAAAGCCCGCCCGAGCCGCCCATTCCCTGGCGCTCTTCGCATCTTCGTAAGCGGCTTGCCAGTCGCGAAATGTCTGGATCTCGTCCAGCTCGATTCCCTGGTCGACGTACGTCTGCGCGTTGAGTCGGATGTCTTCCTCGTACGCGGCCTCGGCGGTTCCCGAATTGCCGCGGCTGTTGTTGAACTCCAGAATGAAATACCCGTAGGCCGCCATACTGGCCGCCAGCCCTCCAATGAGAAGTGCCCGCCTCTTGGGATTGCCGCCACCCGGCAACGAGTCAACGGGGGCAAAAGCGCCTTGCAGTTCCGCGCGGACGGCAGCGGCCGCCCTGTCCGCCAAACGTACCTCCCCCGACCTTGCTCGCCTTTCGATTGCGCTTCGGCGCGCCGCGATAGGCAGGCCCCTCAAGCGGGTAACCGCGTCCGGGGTGTGGTCCGCCGCTCCGAAGCCAATCTGCAGTTGCGCCGCTCCGGTAAGGACGGATTGATGACCTGACATCGTCTGAGCACCGGCTGGATGCGCGACTGAAAGCATCAAAAACGCCAACCCGGCCGACGACAGAAGAAATCGTAAGGAGACCGTCATCCCGTGCCGCGGATCGAGTCCGAGGCATACTCTGATGGAAGATCCAGGCACGCTAAGACTGGATTCCAGCCTTCTACGGAACGACTTCCGTCGGTACATAGATGCAGAGTTGCCGCCTCGACTCAAAAGATCCATCGTCCAATTTACCGCAAGCATGACGTTCGTCCTACTTCCCTGCATCCGGCCCGAACGGCATCTCTTCCGTTACGCCCTTCTGGCTCAGGCAGTACGACCTGACACCTTCAAGATCCATAGTCTCCACCGCAGTTTCGGGGTCAGCGCGGGATGGCGGACCCACGAGAAACTCGGCATCACCTCGACACACGGCCGGACCCCTCCTCGCTCGACGGGGAGGCGATCTCGCTTCTTGGATTCAAACTCTCTCGTTCGCGGCTCTCGGACTTCGGACTCGGACCTCGGACTGATCTAGGGTCACTTAAGCGGCGACGCATGTTTGGTCGCATCGTTGACGACCTCGTTCATCTTTCTAATGTCCTTCTCCGCCTGGTCTGTCTTACCGACCAGCTGCCCCACGTGCGTTTCTCTCGCATCGTATTCAGGCGGGGGCGGAGCGAACTCGATCCAATCCCCTCCTTCGGTCTGGATCTCAACGCGTTCAGACCAGCGGTCGACGCGCATTGACCTCATTATGCCGTCCGCGTCGGCCTGCTCGTTCAGGTGGCGGTATGGTGTCGGCCAGACGAAGATGGCACACAACAGGGCCGCGGTCATCACCACGATGAAGAAGAAATTGCCCCTGGTCATGATTTCCCCTGTATCGTTTGCACTCGAAACGCGCGATGGCGTCTCAGGTTCTACCTCGAATCATCAGCCAGACCTCACGCACCACCGACTCTATCCCGTCGAAGGATGTCGGGAGCAGCCGAATGGCCGTGCCGGGACCGGCCTCGGTGGAGAGAATTTCGAAAGTAAATACAAACGGCCCTTCATAGAATCCGATCGTACCAAAACGGAGGTCGTTCATGAGAACCGATCCGTCCTTTTGGCTGACGGTGTAGAGGCCGTTTGAGAACCACTGCACCGTGCTCACGGCCGGCGTCCCCTCCAACCCGCTCGGCACGTCGGCGTCGCCGCGTATGGGTTGAAAATCCTGCCGATCACCGGCGAAGAGCGAATAGTAGCTCTCGACGAAACCGTCGTCCGTCTCGACAAGCGCGCGCCAAAGCAGGGAGTTGAACGCGGTAGGGGTCGTGATCATCCGCGTGTATTCAATGTTCGACTGCGCCAGGTTCGACTCAAAGACGCGATCGGCGCTGAACTTCGCCACCAGCGTCCAGCCCAGGTAGAGCGTACTGACCGCAAGTCCGCAAATGTTGAAGATCCTGGCAGACCCCTCCTTCCGCATCCCGAAGACGGCCGGAAGGAGTCCGACCACGAGTGGCAGCGTGTACAGCGGATCGATGATGAAGATCGCATTGAATGCAGCCCGGTAGCTCGAGAACGGTTCAAACAGACCGGTGCCGTAAACCGTGAATGAATCGAGCAGTATGTGGGTGAGCAGGGACCAGAATCCAATGCGGATCCATACCGACCGAGGGACTCGCTGGTCGCCACTCAGCTTGGCGGCGATCCAGCCGAAAATCGGGCTTGCGACGATTACGAAGAGGAACGAGTGGGATATCCCTCGATGGAAGCCGATCCGCTGGATGCTGTCGAGGAGCGGATAGAACACCACATCGAGATCGGGAACTGTGCCCCCAATTGCGCCGGCCAGAATTGCCCTCCAGCCGGCCGTCTTACCTCCGGCGGCGTGCCCCACAGAGGCCCCAAGGACAAGCTGCGTTGCCGAGTCCACGAAAAATTACCGGCGCGTCTTGCGCCCGAGGGCGGAGAAGCTTTTGGCTTTTGACTTGGTGGGTCCGTTCAGGTGAAATGGACCAAGTTTCCTTTTCGGTCGCTCTCGCGGCATGATCTTCTCCCACTCGACCGGGAGCTCGTCGGGTGGAAGCTCATGTATCGTGCCATCGAGACCGTCCGTTCCATAATGACCCACTATCGCGCCGGCCGAGATCCACAGCAGGCCGACAATAAGCCAGATGGTTACACCCTCGCCTGAGTCGCCCGGGAGGATGGGCAGGAGCGAGACGGTGATCAAGCCGAACGTGCCCATGACGGCCGCCATGAGAAGTGACTTGGTGTTCGCGATCAGCCAGAAGGCCAGAACCGACAGAGGAATCAGCGCCATCGCGAGTGTGTAGAGGGGGATCTTAGCCAGAACGGGCGTGCTGAGAACATAAATCGGCGCGATCGACACAACCCACGCAACGCCGATTATGACGCTCTTGACGAATAGTCCCTTTCGCTGGGAAACGAGGAGCGGTGCATACCCGCGCCAGCCGAGCTCGTTGCACAGAGCAAGCGGCAGGGCCGCGAAAACCAGGCCGACACGCGGGATCGTGAAGTGGGGGAAGGAGTTGCCGATCATCGAATACACGATGAGCGCGAGGATTGCGATCGCGGGGAGCAGGAGCGACGACACAGCAAACCAGCGCCCGCCGACTTGACCATTCGTCAGCGAGTGCAGCAGCTCCTTCAGCTTATCCTTTTCGCCGCGACGCAGACTCATCACCACGGTAATTGCGGCGGGAGCTACCGGGATGAGAGCAGCGATCCAAACCAGGCCAGTCAGCCAGACGAGAAAACCGAGAATCCCGGTTGCCATCGTGGCGGCACCTGAGAATATGTAAAACGCAGGGTCGACAAGGCCACGCTTGACCCTGTTCGAAGCCTCATTCGAAGTCATTTAAGCTCCAATATCAGCTGGGACTAACCCGGCAGGCGAATTCAGACGTCAACTCTCCTCGAACGTCGGCGCACGGCAGAAAGATGCCACTGAAACCGATTCATTCGTCGCATCTGGGCTGCTAGCATCCGGCCGGTGGTGGTTCGGCCGCAGCCTGCCCGCGGTTTCGGTCGCCGTGACACCTTAACGCGCAGAACGATCGGCTAGAGGATCGAAACGGTCGAGCCTACGCCGATATCCGCGGCTCAATTTCAGGTGCTTCCCGCCGGCTAAGACAACCTCGTACTCACCTGAATCCCGTCGACTTAGTTCCCGAACGCTTCCGAGATTCACGATGGCGGATCGGTGAATCCGAACGAATTCGTCCGGATCGAGCTGCCGTTCCAGCCGGCCCAACGTTTGTCGTATGAGGTGTGTCTTATCGGAGGTGTGGAGTTTCAGGTAGTTACCCGCCGCCTCGATCCACTCGATCCGCTCAGCACGGACGAAATAGGCCTTCTTCGCACTCTTGACAAGAATCCGGTCCACATATCGTCTTCGACCCGATACGAGGTCGTCGAGACCTTTCTCTTCGCTGTGGTGTCCACGGGCAACGATCTGTGCGACTCGATTAACGGCCTCACTGAAGCGGTCGGCGCGGAAGGGTTTCAGCAGATAGTCGAGCGCGTGAACTTCGAAAGCGTCGACTGCGTGTTCATCGTAGGCCGTAATGAAGATCACGGCCGGCATCAGATCGGGCCCGATTTCCCGTACGACACCGATACCGTCGAGATCGGGCATCTGCACATCGAGAAACACCAGGTCGGGCTGTAGCTCGCGAATCCGCCGCACGGCTTGGCGTCCGTCGGAACATTCGGCGACTATCTCGAGATCCGTGCGCTTAGCGGCAAGCATGCAGACGCGGTCTCTGCCCAGCTGCTCGTCGTCCACAACGATGGCTCGCATTACCCGGTCATTCGAGTTCATACGGCATTCCCATTTTCGCCCGGGCCGGCTCAAATCGCAGGGGGATTGTGATCACCACCACCGCGCCCTCATGAGATGAGCTCAAGGTCAGACTTTGATCCTCCCCGTAGAGCTGCTCCATCCTCGCCCTCAGGTTGGAAATGCCGACCCCGCTTCCTTCGGTGCCGTCGTCGGATGCAAAACCGGGCCCGTCATCAGACACTGTTATCGAGAGCCTCCCCTCGCTATCGGCGGCCGACACCTCGATGCGGCCGCGACCAGGCTTGCTGGACGTCCCGTGTTTGATGGCATTCTCAACGATCGGCTGCAAAATCAGTGCGGGTACCACAGCCCGGTCGAGCTCCGGCGGTCTCTCCATCGTCACGTGGAGATCTTCCCCATGTCGTATCCGTTCGATGCCCAGATACATCGCAATGAAATCCATTTCCTCGCGCAGCGTGATCATGTGGCGGTCAGAGTCTTTTATGAGCACTCGAAGCAGTTCTCCGATGCCGGCCAACATGTCATCGGCCGCTTTGACGTCCCGATACATCAAGGTCGAGACTGAGTTGAGGGCATTGAACAGAAAGTGAGGATGCAACTGGCTGCGAAGCGCCTGCATCCGGGCCTGGACCAGCTCGGATTCCAGCCGAACACGCCGCATTTCGACCTCCTGGTTCCTCCGATGGCCGGCAATGGCATGGCACGTGGCCGCCACGCCTCCGTACGTGACCGAAATCAGGAATACTCCTGAGAGCATGTGGTGCAGGGCAGCGCCCAGAAGATTTGAGTGGACGTCGTCGTATGCCGGAAGCTGCATGGCGGCTATTTGCAGCCCGATGTGTACTACGTACGCAAATGCGAAACCACCGAGGTAAACAGCGAGAATGCTCCCGACGGCGGCTTGTCGATGCGCGAGGCGAGCGGCCAGGACGTAGATGACTGGTACGATGGGAAGCCATGCCGCGAGCCAGATCGACATCCAGAGCAGGTCATCCCAGAACTCTGCCGCAGCATCGGGCTTTCCGGCCATTACGTTCCGCAAATATGGCGTACCCGATGCGGTCAACGCAAGAATTGACGCCAGCAGAAACGTCACGACGATCACCCCGCGGACATCCTTCCGTCGTTTGGAAAAATCGTCGATGAACGAACGAGCGAACACCATTCCCCCGCCAGGTAAAAATGCAGCGCTGCGAACCGCCGCCGCGCGGATTATGTCTACGCCATTGGCGCCACTTCAAAGCCGAAAGTTGGGACGAATCGACGAACGGCGGGACGAATTACGGATCGTCGCGCTCGATCAGAACCCCATTGAGCTCTCTGAGTACCCATCCTGTAGAATCGGTCAGCGCACCCTCGTCGAGGCAGGATGCGCCAGGAAAAGCCACGCGAAACTCAGAAACGACGACCGCCTCCTCGGTACCGTCTCCTTCCATGGCCGGAACTTGCTCCAGGCGAGCGACAATCTCGACGAGCAGCGGCGCTCCCGGCCCGGAACGGTTCTCGAGATACGATTCCTCGAGATCGACATGACGCTCGATCATCACCACCGGGAACCTCACCCGGGTGTTGCAAGGAGCAAAAATGGCGGCGTCCGCAAAGTAGGTGTACATGCCTTTCAGGACGGCCGGCCCGAATTCCTGAAATCCTCCGCTCTCTGTCTTCAGATTCAGATCCACGTCCGAGTCGATCGCCGTGCCTCGCTCATCCAGCAGGCGAATCTCTCCCGCCGCCCAAACCGAGAATCGCGTGACGTCGCCCCCATTTGCGCGAAGAACGAGCCGGCCGCCGGGCACTGCCGTCCAACGGCCAAGATCGAAAAACGTCCGATCCTCGGTCGCGGGGCCATTCAGGTACACACGCCTTCTCAGGAAGGTATTGTCATCGCGGAAATCGATTCGGGTCTCAATTCCCGGACAGGAGGCGCACGGCAGCACTCCGGAGTACAGACCCAACTCGAATTGATCAGGAAGACTCTGAATCGACTGGACGGTGGAGGCGGCAGTTTGAGTGTTTTCGAGCGATTCCGGCTGCCGTTGGCATCCAAGCGCGGTGGCCGCGACGATGATGACGACGAATCTGGATGGCTTGCCCACGACTCTTTTTTGGAAATTTTCAGCCGGTGATGGGCAACTGAACGTAGGCAGTGCCCTCACTGATCCCTGATTTACTCCCGCCGCGCACCTATATTTCGATTGTGAGATTGTCGGCTATGCCCACCCATGGCACGAACGTGAGAATTGTGAGGGAGTCATTCACGGCCATAACGATTATTCTTTTTGCAAAGCTCCCGTTTGCGTTGGCGCAGCCGGCCCTCACCGAGGAAAACACGCTGCGTCCCCTGATCGGTCTAACGGTCGAGTTTCGGACGTTCGAAGCTGCCCAGCCAGGCGACGCTGAGCACCTGGTCGGTTTTGCGGGCGACGATCAAACATGGGACGTTTCGAATCTGGACTTCTCTGACCCGGCCGACCAACCGACCTACTACTCGGAACCGCGTCCCGACATGCCGACTTTCGGAGATCCCCGGCTGGCGGAGGCAAATGTGGTGGCGATATCGGATCCGGATGTCGGCACATGGACTTACCAGCGGCTGGATGAGACCGGCTACTATGTCCTTGGCCGCACTACGGTGAAGGATTTCGATATGGACGGGGCAAAGGACACGCTAGTGACGATCTTCGCACCTGTGAGCAGAGTCTATCCGTTTCCCCTTACCATGGGAACGGCATGGACCGACTCCACCACGCAAACCCTCGAGTTCCGCGGGTCACCGCCGATTCCAAACGAGACGGTGGTAGCCTCACATGCCGTCGAAGGCTGGGGTACACTCGTCTCGCCGGACGGGATGTTTCCCGCCCTCCGCATCCGAACCGAGGCTCGTATAACGGGCTCCGCAGGTCAGAAGTCCACTCACCGGACCATTCGAATCCTCACACCGGTCCCAGACGGCCTGTTGGAAAATCGCGTGTATGCTTCGCACACCGAGTTGGTCGTCGACTCGACCGACAACCTGCTCGGATTGAGTTACGTTTCGCTGACGGCCCATAGGGCGACTCCGGTCGAATCGCAAGGACCGCTCGCCGAGGGCGACCGGCTCGACCCGAATTATCCTAATCCATTTCGAGGAATTACGACCATTCCTTTTCAGGTAGGTGATGTGGGTCACGTTCGCATTGCTATTTTCGACATTATCGGTCGCCACATTTCAGAGATCCTCAACGAGACGCTCCACCCCGGAGCCCACCGCGTGACGTGGGAGGCGGGTTCGGTCTCGAGCGGGATATACCGGGTCCTACTGGAGACGCGCACGTCGGCCGCCTCACGACTCATCGTGATCGGGAGGTAGGCCTCAGTCACTCGAGGCGTGGCTCGATTCGATCGACGATCAATGATCCGATGTTCAGTGCCGACGTCGCCGCCGGAGAAGGCGCGTTGCAGACGCTGATGACCCGCTCGTCATCGATGAACAGAAAGTCGTCCACCAGCGACCCGTCTCGCGACAGCGCCTGCGCGCGGACCCCGGCCGGGGCCGGGATGAGGTGCTCTTCCTGAATTTCCGGAACCAGCCGCTGCAGCGCGCGGACAAAGGCCTTCTTGCTGATCGAGCGCCACATCTCTCCAAACCCGGTCCTCCAATATTTCCCGGCCAGTCGCAGAAAGCCGGGGTACAGGACCGAGTCGATCAGATCGCCAAGGCGGACGTCTGTTTTTCGGTAGCCTTCACGAGCGAACGCCAGTACGGCGTTAGGTCCGCATTCGACGCCGCCCGAAATCATCCGGGTAAAGTGCACGCCCAAAAAAGGAAATGCCGGATCCGGAACCGGGTATATGAGGTTGCGGCATAGGCCCTCCGCCTCAGGTTTCAACTCGAAATACTCGCCCCGGAATGGCACGATTCTGGCTTCCGGGCGCTGCCCCAGCAAGCGCGCCACACGGTCGGACTGCAAGCCTGCGCAGTTGACCACGAACCCTGCCTCGATCTCGCCCTCAGACGTAACGAGGACGTGTGACGTGCGCATCGGCCTGCTCGAGATCAGAGCGGTGTTCAGTTTGACGATACCGCCCTGTTCCTCGATTCGAACCCCGAGTCTGTGCGCAACCTCCCGGTAATCCACGATCCCGGCATGTGGAACATGTATCGCCCGAATACCGGAGGCGTGAGGTTCGAGCTCACGCAAACGCTCAGGCCCGATCACCTCGCACGCGACTTCGTTAGCCTTCCCGCGCTCGAAAATGTGCTCCAGGGCAGGAATATCGTGCTCGCCCGTCGCCACAATGACCTTCCCGCACAGTTCGAACGGGAGGTTCTCGCGGCGGCAAAACTCCTCCATGGCTCGTTTGCCGACTTTGCAGTTCTCCGCCTTTAGCGATCCGGGCTTGTAGTATATACCCGAATGCAGAACACCCGAGTTCCGGCCTGTCTGATGGAACGCAAGCTCACCCTCTTTCTCGATCAGCGTGACCTTAAGGCTTGGGCGTCGCCGTGTCAGGTGCCACGCGGTTGCAAGACCGACGATCCCGCCGCCAATTATTACAACATCTCTTCCCAAAGCATCCACTGTTTGACGAGGTCCGACAAATGAATCAAGCCGGTGAAATTTTACGGAAAGCCCTCGTCATCAGGCGTGCTAACATACACCCGGTGGAACGATGGGCCAAGCCTGACGTGGAACTAGGTTGTTCCTGATTCCTAAGCGGTCATTCTGATGAAAAAAATTTACATGAGCCGTACGTCGCGACTATCCCTTTTGACGTCGATCACGCTGGCACTACTTTTCCTCGCTCCACCGACGGCACAGAGCCAACCCGTGGTCGAAGACTCAGTCCTGCCGCTCATTGAGGCGCAAGGCCTCGAGGAAAGCCGCGTCATGGAAATCGCCAGGATGATGACCGACGTATACGGGCCCCGACTCACCGGTTCTCCGCAGCTCGATCGCGCATCCGCCTGGGCGATGGACCAGCTGGCGGAATGGGGAGTTACCGACTCGCGCCTCGAAGAATGGGGGCCGTTCGGCCGCGGCTGGTCGCTCGAACGCTTCTCCTTCCACGTTACGGAGCCGAACATTTTCCTGGTGAACTCCCAACCCAAGGCGTGGTCCTCCTCGACCAACGGCCCGATCACCGGCGAGTTCGTGGTGGTCGAGATAAAGGAAGAGTCGGATTTTGCGCGATACGACGGCGCCCTCACCGGCAAGTTCGTCCTGATGAGCGACATGCGTGAGGTAAAGCCTCATTTCGAGCCCCTCGCAACCAGAAATACGCCCGAAGACCTGCTCAAGCTCGCAAACGCCGGAGAGCCGGGCGTGGGCGGACGCCGGTACTCGGAGGAGCAGATCGCGAAGTACTTGTTCGACCAGAAAGTAACAGAGTTCATTTTTTCGCAGGGAGCTGCCGCCATTTTCGACAGTGGATGGAAGGGAGATCTCGGAACGGTAGCGGTCGGCCAGGCCAGCGTTCCCGGCTCGACGAGCATGTCCTGGTACGAGCGCCGCTCGGCGTGGCACCATGACGCCGGTTACGTCGTGCCGCAGGTAGCGGTCAATTCCGAAGACTACAACCGGCTCTACAGAATGGTGAAGGCCGGGATTTCCGTGAAAGGCGAGCTCGATCTCAGGGCGAAGTTCCACGACGAGGACCCGATGGAGTACAACGTCATCGCCGAGATACCCGGAACTGACCCGCTGATCGGCGACGAAATCGTCATGTTCGGCGGTCACTATGATTCGTGGCACGCCGGCACCGGAGCCGCCGATAACGCCGCCGGAAGCGCCGTGATGATGGAGGTGATGCGGATCCTGAAGAACGTCTATGGCGAGCTCGGACGAGGCCCCCGGCGCACGCTCCGACTTGCGTTATGGACCGGCGAAGAGCAGGGGCTCCTCGGTTCCAGAGACTGGGTTGAAGAGCACGTCGCTGTCGCCGGCGATCCGGGACAGGCGCCAAAGTCGATCGGCTCAGAGTACGACAAGATTTCTGCCTACTACAATCTCGACAACGGGGCGGGCCGCATCCGAGGCATCTACCTGCAAGGCAATGAGCAGCTCCGACCCATCTTCAGACGCTGGCTCGCGCCGTTCAGTGACATGGACGCCTCGACGATAACCGTCTCGAACGCGACCGGGACCGATCACTTGTCATTTGATGCGGTCGGCGTTCCCGGCTTCCAGTTCATTCAGGACAGCATCGACTACGGAACCCGAGCACATCATACCAACATGGACGTCTACGACCGGTTGGTAGAGGACGACCTGAAACAGGCGGCGACGATCATCGCTTCTTTCGTTTACAACACTTCGGAGCGAAACGAGATGATTCCCAGGAAGGATCTGCGTCACGACCTAGTGGAGACGGGGACGGAGTAGCCCCCCGGCTGAGCGCGACTCGGGAGTCTGAGTCGGCGAGAAACCGTCGCGCTCAGCCGCCCCCTCGGGATGGGGACCACACCTTAGACCCGGCCCCCCGCTGGAGGGGGCGGCTGGAGCGACGTCTCGTGGATCTCAACGGAGCTGGAAGAGGCGGACAGAGCGGAAGCCGGGGGAGGTTACTCTTGCAGCGCCTGCGGCAGCCCAGAGTGACCGCTCTCCAACCTTTCGGGCGTCCACTCTTTCGTATCGAACGACGGCTCGGGATACTGCGGGTTCATCCTCTCCAGCGCGTCCCTCATCACCTGGCTGACAACGAGCAAACGGAACCACTTCCGCTCAGACGGCACCACATACCACGGCGCTTCGTCCATCGAGCAGCGATTCAGAGCGGTTTCGAACGTCTCCATGTACTCATCCCAACGCTTCCTTTCCGTCAGATCGTCAGGATTGAACTTCCACCAGTTCCTGGACTCTGTGAGCCGATCGCGAAACTGCTCCAGCTGGTACTCCGGTGAAATGTGGAGCATCACCTTGACGACTTGTGTGCCGTGGTCGGTGAGCAGGCGCTCGAAATCGTTTATGTGACCGTAGCGCTTCTCGATGAGCTGCGACGACGCCCATCCGTGCACCTTTACGATCAGCACGTCCTCGTAGTGCGACCGGTTGTAGATCCTGATCATCCCCTTCGCCGGAGTCTGCTGGTGAATCCGCCAGAGGAAATCATGCGCGAGTTCCTCCTTCGATGGAACCTTGAAGCTCGATACTCGACATCCCTGCGGATTAATCCCGCTGCAAAGCTCCCTGATGGTGCTGTCCTTTCCACCCGCATCCATGGCCTGAAACACGAAAAGGAGGCTCTGCTTTCCTTCAGCGTACAATTTCTCCTGGAGCTCGATGATGGCCTCCTTGTTTTCACTGAAGCGCTCCCTGGCCGGCCCCTTCTTCCAGTCCTGTACGTCGCCTGGATCCACCGATGACAACGAGAATTTCCCGCCGGTAACGCGATAACGGTTGACGTCGAGTGTTGGCATGAGAGAGTCTGTTTGTTGTTGCGGCTATCTTGAGCTACGGGTCAACTCCGGATCGGCGTAACCTCGACGAATCCCAGAATAGCATTGCTGATGAAGACGGCATCGGCGTCGAACAGATCGTCCGGATACAGGATTCGCTCCTCGACCTCACCTTGATCGACCAATTCCTGCCGTATCGTGCCCTTGAGCAAGCCGGACGAAACGGGTGGCGTCAGAAGTCGCCCCGACTTCCGGCAGTATACGTTTGAGCGCGCTCCCTCGGTGATCTCACCGCGCTCGTTTGCAAAGACGACCTCGAGATGTCCCGCAGCCATGGCTCGGTCAAGCTCCCGCTCGTAGAGTGGGCGCCTCGTCGTCTTGTGGTACAAAAACCGGTCGAGCGAGTCGACCCGATCGTCCGACAAAACGATCGTTGGGTCAGTCACCACCCCGTTGATGGAGGTCGCCTCGATTTGAACGGTGCCGTCCTTTGCGAGCAGCAGGCGCATTTTAACGCGCCCGGAGCGGCCGTGCGCTTCCACCGCGTCTTCGATCTTCTTGAGGACGATTCTAGGATCGACAGAGAACCCGAAGAAATCAGCCGAGGTAAGGAGTCGGTCCACATGTCGATCGAGGCGCTTGACTTCTCCGTCGCAGAGCATGGTCTCCAGGAGTTGGAACGTCGGTTCGTCCGCGGTCAGGAACCGACCTTTCAGCAGGCACTCGTCGAACTCGTCGTCCGCGTTCGAATCCCAGACGATGCCTCCACCACTTCCCATTTCACCGCGTCCGTCAGCCAGCCTGAGCGTCCTGATGCCCACGCTGAACGTGGCTTTTCCGTCCGGTGCGGCATATCCTATCGTGCCCGTGTATACCCCGCGCGCCTCGGTCTCGATGTCGCGAATGATCTTCATGGCCCTGATTTTCGGAGCGCCGGTGACCGACCCACATGGAAAGAGCGCGGCGAAAAGGTCGGCGAATCGGACGTCGTCCCGCAGGACCGCCTCAACGGTCGAGGTCAGCTGGATGACGGTCTCGTAGCGCTCCGTCGTGAACAGTTCGGAGACTTTGACGGAGCCGAGTTCCGCAACGCGCGACAGGTCGTTTCGTAGGAGGTCCACTATCATCAGGTTCTCGGCCTGGCTCTTCGGATCGGCCGCCAAAGCGTCGGCCAGCTGATGATCCTCCTCGATCGTTCGACCCCGGGCGGCGGTCCCTTTCATCGGCCGGGTCCAGATTCGGCGACCTTCCCGGCGAAAGAAGAGCTCGGGCGAACAGCTGATGATCGTGTCGTGATCGGTCACAATGAGTGCGTTGAATGCGACGCCCTGCCGCTGCTTCAAGAGCCGATAGAGGTGCCCGATGGATCCCTCGTATTCGAACCGAAACTTTCCGGTGAGATTGATCTGGTAGACATCGCCTTCGTAGAGATGCGACTTCGTTCGTCGGAAAGCCGATTCGTACGCGTCCCGGCTCCATGAGAACGTCGCCGCCGACACCCTGGCTGCGAGTGCGGGATCCCACCGGTCACGCTCGAAAACGGGCCAGAGCTCGGGCTGGCGGTATACCCCGAACCAGGCGATCGGCCTCGATTCATCCGTGTACTCGGGGAACGCCTCGAAGGCGTAACCACATTCGTAGTCGAGGAACCCAGCCACGTGAAATCCCCGATCCAGCCGGATATCGAGCTCTCTGAGCAGTGCCGGAACCTCCGTCGATCGGTGCGTCGACAGCACCTCGACCGGGTCTCGAAACAGAAGCGACTGCTGGTTCTCGTCGTCCGGTCGTCCCGTCTCGAGTAAAACGGTGCCCGGCTCCAGCGGTGGCAATTGGGAGGTCAAGGGCAGGAGACTGTTTACATGCTTCGCCGATACTGCCCGCCTATCTCGAACAGGGCGTTCGTCAGCTGACCGAGCGAACAGGTCTTGACCGTCTCCATGAGTTCGGCAAAGACGTTCTCACCGCTCCGGGCTACGCTCTGCAGTCGATCCAGGGACCCGGACGTCCGCTCCGCGTGCACTCCCTGGAAGGCGCGTAAATTGTCGATCTGATGCCGCTTTTCGCCTTCGGTCGAACGCATCAGATCGACCGGTCCGGTCGATTCCTGCTCGCCGTTGTTCGAAAGGAAAACGTTGACGCCCACGACCGGCAGAGCGCCCGTATGCTTGAGGCGCTCGTAGTGCAGCGACTCCTCCTGAATCTTGCCGCGCTGGTACATGGTCTCCATGGCCCCGAGCACCCCGCCACGTTCGCTAATCCGCTCAAACTCGCTCAGCACTGCCTGCTCGACGAGGTTTGTCAGATCCCGGATGACGTATGAGCCCTGCAGCGGATTCTCGTTGCGGGCCATCCCAAACTCCCGGTTGATGATCAACTGGATGGCCATCGCGCGCCGGACGCTCTCCTCAGTCGGCGTCGTGATCGCCTCATCGTAGGCGTTCGTGTGAAGCGAGTTACAGTTGTCGTAGATGGCAATCAGCGCCTGAAGGGTGGTCCGGATATCGTTGAACTGGATTTCCTTCGCATGCAGGCTGCGACCCGACGTCTGAATGTGGTACTTGAGCTTCTGGCTTCGCTCGTTCGCACCGTACCGATCGCGCATGGTCACGGCCCATATCCGCCGCGCCACCCTGCCGATGACGCTGTACTCGGGATCCAGGCCGTTGGAGAAGAAAAACGACAGGTTGGGCGCAAAGTCGTCGATCGCCATCCCCCGTGCGAGATAGTACTCGACGTAGGTCAGGCCGTTGGCCAGCGTGAGGGCGAGCTGCGTGATGGGATTCGCCCCGGCCTCGGCAATATGATAACCGGAAACCGAAACGGAATAGTAATTCCGGACGCCGTTGTCGACGAAGAACGATTGGATGTCGCCCATCATCCGTAAGGCGAACTCCGTCGAGAAAATGCACGTGTTCTGCGCCTGATCTTCTTTCAAGATGTCGGCCTGCACCGTACCGCGCACTTCCCGCAGCGCTCGGGCGCGGATGGATTCGTACTCGTCGCCGGGCATGACTCCCCAATCGACGAGGTCGGACCCCGAGACACCGAGCAGTCCCAGGCCCGAACCGTCGTGTCCCTCCGGCAAGCCGTCGGCGAGGCCGCTCGACGCGTAGGGCGTGTAACGAGGCCGCTCATCGCCGAGTCTCTTTTGGATCTCGGCATCGGCCGCTTCCCAGCGTCCGCTTTCCTTCAGCGCGAACTCGACCTGCTGGTCGACGGCGGTATTCATGAACATGGCGAGGATCATCGGCGCAGGACCGTTGATCGTCATTGACACACTGGTAAGCGGGTCGCACAGATTGAAGCCTGAATACAGCTTCTTCATGTCGTCGAGCGTGCAGATGGAGACGCCGGCATTGCCGACCTTTCCGTAGATGTCCGGGCGCTCTGCCGGGTCCTCTCCATACAACGTGACTGAGTCGAAGGCGGTCGAGAGGCGCTTGGCGCCGCTGTCGATCGAGACGAGATGAAAGCGCCGGTTCGTCCTTTCCGGCGAACCTTCGCCGGCGAACATCCGCGTCGGATCCTCGTCTGCCCGCTTGAACGGAAACACGCCGGCGGCAAACGGGAAGAACCCCGGTAAATTTTCGCGCAGGGCGAAACTGAGACGCTCTCCCGGATCGGCGGTATCGGGAAGGGCTACTCTGGCGATGCGAAGCCCAGAGAGTGACTGGAAGGAGAGCGGCACGGTCAACTCGCGCTGCCTCACCTTATATGTGATCTCCTCGCCGCGATAGCGCTCAGCGGTTTCATCCCAATCCTCGAGAACGCTTCGGCTTCGGCGGTCGAGCTTGTTCCACCAGTGACTCGCCATTTCGTCGAGGCGCTCCTCGAGCACTTGCCGATCCTCAAGGTCCCAGCGTGCGATTTGATCGCGTGCGCCTTTCGCCTCGCCCCATTTGCGCGCGTACTCAACCTCCTGCGCGACAAAATCGTGGTAACCGCCGACCGTGTCTGCAATCTCGGCGAGATACCGCTGGCGCTTCGCAGGTATTAGCGACCGTGCGCTGGGTTCGAGTTTTGCGTGCGGAGACTCGGAGTATAGACGTGTCGCCCTCCCGAAATCAAAGTCCGCGTTCAGCTTGTCGAGCAAGGCGAGGTAGAGATTCGTGACGCCCGGATCGTTGAAGAACGAGGCCATGGTCGGATACACGGGCATGTCTTCCGGAGACTGCGAAAAGGCCGCTCGATTACGCTGTACTTGCTTCCGGACGTCGCGGAGGGCGTCGAGGCTCCCCTTCTTCTCGAACTTGTTGATGACCACGAAGTCGGCTGCATCGAGCATCCCGAGTTTTTCGAGCTGGGTCGGAGCTCCGAAATCCTGCGTCATCACGTAAATCGAGAGATCGGTCAACTCGACGATCTCCGTATCCGACTGGCCAATGCCTGCCGTTTCGACCAAGATCACGTCGAAAGCCGCCTTGCGGCACACGTCGATTGCGTCGGCGAGGGATTCAGACGTCGCGAGATTCGCCTGCCGCGTCGCGAACGAACGCATGTACACTCGCCCGGCATTGTCGGCATTGACTGCGTTCATGCGGATTCGATCGCCGAGCAGCGCACCGCCTGTCCGTCGTCTGGTAGGGTCGACCGACAGCACGGCGACATACAGGTCCGGGAAGTCTGTAACGAACCTGCGCACGAGTTCATCGGTCAGCGTCGACTTGCCCGCGCCGCCGGTCCCGGTGATACCGACAGCCGGAGCGGATAGCCGGCTCGCGTTTACGGCCTCTTCGAACTCGATTCCGCTCGTTTCCTCGATTCCGGCGGCCTGGAACTCTGGTTTCGCGCGTCGTTCGACGGTGGAAAGCGCGTGCCCGAGATTCAGGTGATTGGCTCGATCGACGACGACCGATGAACCGTTTCGCTCCAGACCGGTCGGAAAATCACAGACTTCGAGCATCTGATTGATCATGCCTTGCAGCCCGAGTCTCATGCCGTCGTCGGGGGAGAAGATTTTTTCGACTCCGTATTGCTCGAGCTCGGCGATCTCGTCAGGTACGATGACGCCGCCGCCGCCGCCGAAGACCTTGATGTGGCCGGCCCCGCGCTCCTCCAGCAGGTCGCGCATGTACTTGAAGAACTCCATGTGGCCGCCCTGATACGAGGAGACCGCGATGCCCTGAACATCCTCCTGAATGGCGGTCTCGACGATCTCGCGCACGGAACGGTTGTGGCCGAGATGGACCACCTCGGCGCCGCTCGCCTGGAGAATCCGGCGCATGATGTTTATCGCCGCGTCATGCCCGTCGAAAAGACTGGCTGCCGTAACGAACCGAATCGGGTGCTTGGGCCGGTAAATTTCTGATTTCATGTCGGCGTTCATGTGTCTTTGGAGCCGTCGCCGATCTCTGAGGGCACTGTTCCCATAGCGGTTCCTGAAACGCTCAGGCTCATGGTAGGTTTTCCCGGTCGGCAATGGCAAGGTAGCATCCCCGCCAGAATATCCACTCAAGGCGCCACGAAGCGCCGTCCCGATCGCGGATCCTTGCCGTTCCGTCCGGGTGGAGCGATTTGATGCGGATGTCTCGTGGCGACACCCGCAGGCCGGTTCGCGTACCCTTCAGAACGGATTCCTTCAAGGCCCACAGCAGAACCTGAAGACGGTCGTGATCAAGGTCGATTGTCTCGAGGAGGTCGTACTCGTCCTTCGACAAAAAATACCGGTAGACGCGAGGCGATCGGGGCACAAGCCGCTCCATGTCGATGCCGACTGGGCGGGGGGAAATCACCGCGGTCGCCCATCCATTCGCATGCGAAATCGACAGATGGATCTCCGCGCCTGCCACCTCCACCGCTCCGTCGTCGGCGACATTCAGCCTGACGGTCGCTGGAGCAACTCCCAGGCGCCCGCTGATGAGGAGCCGCGCGGCGGCCCGCCCGAGTACGAACTCCGTCTTTCGCTTCTCGCTGCGGTAGGAGTCTAGCGAAACTCGTTCACCATGAGACAGCCATGATATCAGTTCGGGCCAGCGGTCGGCGTCATACTCCTGCCACGCCCACGCAATGTCCTGCGCAAGCCGCGGAAAAGAGGGTGTCGACTCGGGCCCCGTCACCATGACGACGCGCGAAGCTCAAGAGTGATCGCCGGGCGATCGAGATGTCGCTCGTATCGGGCGAGCTCCATCATCAGCCCGTGCACTCAGTCGACGATCTCGTTGTACCGCGTGCCGACAGCATTCCAGTCGATCACGTTGAAGAATGCGGCTATGTAGTCCGGGCGGCGATTCTGATAGTGCAGATAGTACGCGTGCTCCCAGACGTCCAAGCCCAGAATCGGCTTTTGGCGCGTCATGAGCGGGCTGTCCTGATTGGCCGTTGAGAACACGTTGAGTGAATCATTCGAATCGACCGTGAGCCAGGCCCAACCCGAACCGAACCGCGTCGCAGCAGCCTTCGAAAAAGCGCTCTTGAACTCGTCGAACGAGCCGAACTGTGAGGCGATTGCGCCGGCGAGCGCGCCTGTCGGGCGGCCGCCGCCGTCGGGTGACATAATCGCCCAGAACAAAGAGTGGTTTGCGTGGCCACCCCCGTTGTTGCGGACGACAGTCCGGATCGACTCCGGGATATTGTCGATGCGTGCGAGCAAATCCGAAATCGACAGCGCCTGAAGGTCGCTGTGCCCCTCCAAGGCTCCATTCAGATTGGTGACGTAACCCTGGTGGTGCTTCGTATGGTGAATTTCCATCGTCCGGCCGTCGATATGCGGTTCAAGCGCATCGTAGTCGTAAACGAGCGATGGAAGTGAGTGCGTGCTCATTGTCTCTTCTATTCAGTGTAATTGACGATACTTTTCATGAAAAACAGTATAACCCACGTCAGCCTGAGGTTAGACGAACCCTCTACGAATATAACCCTGCGCAGCCGATCCCGGCGACTCCGAGCACTCTTTGACGTGGCACTACCGATGTTGCAATAGGATCTCGGGGTCGCGAGTCCGCGCAATCACCTGACCGCACTCCCTGCAGCGGTACGTGATCATGGTCGGAGTCGCAGGAACTCCCATAAACAGGGCGAACCAGGCCCTTTTGTGGAACGTCGGTATCGCTGAAACCATGTGGTGGTTGATGTCGTGTCCGCAAGAACACGTCGCCGTCGAAATCGGAGGCGCGGTCACAATCGGCGGCCGAGGCTCCTCCGGAGGAAGCTCCGGAATCGGGACCGGAGCACGATCCAGAAAGTAGCTGTCTAACGAGAGCTTGCCCGATCCCCTGATGAACAGAATCACGAGCAGGAACA
>DATKEJ010000282.1:0-5116 GCA_035512315.1 Rhodothermales bacterium
CTCGCTCCTGAATTGGTCACTCAGCCGGAAATGTACGTGATGATCGGGATGGCCACCTTCTTCACCGGCGTGGCAAACGTACCCATTTCGACCACCATCATGATCTCGGAGATGACCGGAAGCTACAAGCTGCTGGTCCCCCTGATCTTCTCCGGCGTCATCGTCCACCTCCTCTCACGAAGATGGAGCCTCTACAAACAGCAGGTCCGCAATCACAACGAATCGCCTGCCTACCAGATGGAGGTCGCCCCCGACGTGCTGGCCGACATCCCGGTCAAGAATGTCGTTAAGTATCCGGTCTACTATCACCAGCTGGATCCCAATCATTCGCTGGCCGACATCGTCAGCGTTTTCACCCGCACAACGGAAATCATCCTGCCGGTTGTCGTGTCGGATGAGCAAGGTGAGCGGGTTCGGTACTCGGGGCTCGTGCTTCTCGACAATATTCAACCACTGCTCGGGTCAGACGACGAAGCGCACGTAAAAGCCGAGAGCCTCCAGGTTCCGTTCGTATCCGTGACACTCGACGACACGCTCGACGGCGTCTTGACCATCTTCGAGGACACTAAGTACCCGGAGCTGCCCGTACTCGATGAATCGGGTACGATCGTGGGATTCATTCGACCGAGCATGATTGTGGGTGCCTACCACAGGGCCTCGTTGAAGAGAAAGGCGGCCTTTTGAGCAGGACGCCCTGTCACCCCGAGGGCGTCAGCAACCGAGGGACCCCTCACCGCGTTCGGGATGACAGGGTCGCCATGGGATGACGGACCCCACCACCCCTTCATGCGAAACGCGTCGCCTTTTCACTTTGGATTTACTCCCCCTGATCTATTATTAGTGTTGGCCTCCATTTACTCACCATAGTATCGAATATGAAGATCCTTAAACTTATAGCTCCCTTCGCTTTTCTTTTCTTCATTGCCTGCGGTGGAGATCAGTCCGGCGACATGGCCGAGCACACGGAAGAAATGATGGAAGAGATGCCGTATGACGGTCCAAATGCGGATCTGATTGCGGAACTGGACGAGAGCACGGACATGCTTCTCGACGCGATTGACGGACTCACGCCCGAGCAATGGGTATATCAGGAATCTCCGGAGCGGTGGAGCATCGCCGGCGTCACCGAGCACCTCGTGAAGTCGGAAGCAGCCCTCCGCGGCATGCTGGCCGATAGCGTCCTTGCTGGTGAACCGATGATGGAAGTGCCAGATAGCACCATGGAAGCAGACCAGGCTATCCGAGCCATGATGGCTGACCGCTCGAACCCCATCCAGACGTCCGACGCGCTGGAGCCGACGGGGATGTACGCGACGCCGGAAGAAGCCGCGGCTGCGTTCGAAGCTGCACGCGACGAAACCGTCGAGTTTCTCAAGGACAGGGATGAGAACCTTCGGGCACATTCAGGCTCTATGGCCGAGGGAATGCCCCCGATGGATGGCGCCCAGTGGGTCGTCTTTATCGCGAGCCACGTGAAACGGCACATCGCTCAGATCGAACAGGTCAAAGCCCACGAAGGGTACCCCTCGGCGGCGATGTGACCCTCTGGTTCTGAGAGGCACAAGCGACAGACCGGGTAATTTGTGGCGGCGAACTGACCCAGACTCATCGTCCGGTTTAGTTCCCGCCACATGTGCCAGTAGGGTTGGCGTCTCACCATCGCCGATCCTCCCGAAAGAGTATGTCAAAGATTATCACGTGGCTCGACCGAAAGCTCTATCCTGGCGCAAGAATACAGATCGCTGACGATCTGTTTCGCAAAGAGATTCTGAGCCTGATTCGCCCAGACCACATCGTCCTCGATCTTGGGGCTGGGGCAGGATATGAGTCCTACATGGATTTTCGAGGTAAGGCTGAGCGGGTGTGCGGTGTTGATCCGGACGAGCGGATTCTGACAAATCAGTTCCTTGACGAAGCCGTGGTTTCGGATGGTGAGTCCATCCCGTACCGCGACAATCTCTTCGACCTCGTCATATCGAACAACGTCCTTGAGCATCTCACGGCACCTGTCCCTGTTATTAGCGAGGTAGCTCGCGTCTTGAAACCAAGTGGCCTTTTCCTGTTTAAGACACCAAATAAGTGGCACTACGTGCCCTTGATCGCGCGCGTCTCGCCCCACTGGCTCCATGAATGGGTAAACGAGAAGCGCGGCAGACCTGCCGAGAACACCTTTCCAACAGCATACGCGATGAATAGTCCGAAGTCCGTACGCCGGATCGCAAAGGAAAGTGGCCTCGAGGTGGAGCGGATCGCACTCGTTGAGGGCCAGGCAAGCTATTTAAGATTCAGCTGGCCCACGTATCTGCTCGGGTGCGCTTATGAGCGGTGGGTCAATCACGTACCAGGATTCGATCGATTTCGAGTCGTGATGATCGGTTGCCTCCGAAAGCCCCTCGCTCACCGACTCGATCAAGGCGGCGATAGGTAGGCCCTCGAACGTCGAACCACCCTTCAATCACGAGAAGATGAAGCTCCTGACTCTTTTCCCGACGATCGCCTTGCTCGCGATCCTGAGCGCCTGCGCTGAGCCGCCGGACGACACGGTGCCTGAGGACGTCAACGTTCGCGACCTGCGCGGCGATGAGTTTACCTACGAGGTCAACGGCCAGCCGTATATCGGCTACGTCGCCTACGACGCAAACACCTCGGGCGCCCCTGGCGTCCTCGTAGTCCACCAGTGGTGGGGACACGACGACTACGTACGCATGCGGGCCGACATGCTCGCCGAAATGGGTTACACCGCTCTCGCACTCGACATGTATGGAGGCGGCAAAACCGCAGATCATCCCGAATCCGCCCAGGCGTTCGCGACGGAGGTGTTGAGCAATCTCGACGCCGGCGCCGAGCGATTTGCAGCCGCTCTAGACACTCTTAGGCGGCATCCGTCGACGGATTCGACCATGACCGCCGCCATCGGCTATTGCTTCGGCGGAGCCATCGTGCTCGAAATGGCTCGTCGCGGATTCGACCTCGATGCCGTTGCGAGCTTTCACGGAATCCTATCCACACCCACCAGGGCTGACTCCGGAAATGTGAAGGCGACGATTCTCGTGCTTCACGGCGCCGACGATCCCTTCGTTCCGCAGGAACAGGTCGACGCCTTCAGAGGAGAGATGGACTCGGCGGGGGTAGACATGCGTTTCGTGGCTTATCCTGGAGTCGTCCACGCATTCACCGACACGTCGGCGACAGGAAAGGGAGAGGCGTTTGACTTGCCGCTCCGCTACGACGCCTACGCCGACAGTGCGAGCTGGGCCGAATTGAGCGCCTTCATGGCTGAAGTGTTCGGCCAGTAAGTTCGACGTTCCAAGCCGACTCGCCAATTCGTCACTCAGGTCTGTGTTCTTACCCGACGGGGCGTTTATCGTCTGGCTTTTCAGCGTTTATCGTTTCTCGTTCAGCGTTCAGCGTTAGTTGGGGGATTTCCCGGCATTACCTTATCCGGCGGCTGCCTATCTCATCGCGTACACTCCTAATCAGCGCACCAGCCATGCATCGGTATTTCTCCCTCCTGCTTATCGCCCTTGCCTTCGAGGCGTCATCCGCTCAGGACGGCGTGCCACTCTTCACGGAGAACTTCCCGCCAGAGGAGTTCGCAGCCAGGCGGGCTGCGGTCGTCGAAGAGATCGGAAGCCAGGCGATCGCATTGCTTCAGGGCGCCCCGGCTCCGGTCGGATACGTCCGCTTCCGCCAATCCAATGAGTTCTTCTATCTGACGGGCATCGAGGTACCGCACGCCTACCTGTTGATCGACGGGCGAACCGGCATGTCGTCGCTCTATCTCCCGCACCGAAATCAGAGCCGAGTGTCGGAGGAAGGCCTGCTGCAGCGGTATCCTGCCGAGCATCTCCTGCTCTCACTGAACCAGTGACGCTAGGCAGGGTGCATCGTGCATTGTGCATCGTGCACCCGCCCCGAGGAATCGGTGCACCTTGCACCCTGCACCCTGCACCTATGTACGGCCATCATCCAGACAAATCGGCTCTTCAAGGGTACCGCGACAAGACGCTCGCTTACCTGAAGGGCTCGCTCCTGCCCTTCTGGCTTGAGCGCAGTCCTGATCTGGCGCACGGGGGCTTCCTCACGTACTTCGATGCCAACGGGAGACCGACCGGCGAAACGGTGAAGACCTTTCTGATGCAGATCCGCATGCTTTATACCATGTCTACCGCCCATCGAGCGGGTTACGGGGACGGACGATGCGCTGAACTGGCCCGATTCGGAGCACGTTTCATTCTGGATCACTACTGGGATGATGACTACGGAGGGTGGATCTGGATTGCCGACAGGTCAGGACGTCCACTCGTAATGGATAAGGTGGGTTACGGGCAATGCTTCGCCATGTACGCCTTCAGTGAATATTACCTGGCCACCGGCGATCCGGAGGGGCTCCACGCCGCGGATCGAACCTGGGAGGTGATCAGGGAGCTGATGGCGGATCACGAGCGCCGGGGATATTTCGAGCTGTTGAATCGAGACTGGACCCCGAAGCCACCAGGTCGTAGCGGAGGCGATCGAAAATCGCTCGACGTACACATGCACATGATGGAGGCGCTGACGACGTACTGGGAGGCTTCACGCTCGCCGGCGATCCGCGAGGCCCTCCTTGCCACCATCGACCTGCTTCGTACTAAAATGCTGGATCCGAAGACCGGAACAGGCTGGATGCAGTTTTCGCTGGATTTCGATCCGCTACCGGCAATCATATTCGATACACAGTGGGGCCGGGATGCCGATCCGGCAGACGGCGTCGCCCGTCCGATCGACACGACGTCCTACGGCCACAACGTCGAACTCGCGTGGCTGTTGCTCCACGCGTACAGCCGCCTTGGATTTCTCGAGGAGGATGCCCTAAGAGTGGTCGAGCCAATTTTCGAACACTGTGTCGAATACGGGATAGATTGGGAGCAAGGCGGTGTTTTCGTGGACGGACCGATGAATGGCCGGCCTGAGACCTTCGAAAAGCAGTTCTGGCAGCAGGCGGAGGTGCTCGTCGGATTGCTCGACGCCTACCGGCTCACTCACAAACTGGTCTACTGGGCCGCATTCGAGAATGTGTATGGATTCGTGTTCAGCAAGTTCGTCGTTTCCAGCGTCGGCGAGTGGTATGAGCGCG
>DATKEJ010000283.1:0-4475 GCA_035512315.1 Rhodothermales bacterium
TCCTCGCCGGTCGGCTCGCCGCTCTCGTCGAACCGAACCAGCACGACGCGATATCCTACCTTCGCGCTTCGGTTCCACGAACCGTGTTCGGCAACGAACAGCTGATTCTTGTACTCCGGCGGAAACATGTCTCCCGTGTAGAACTCGATTCCCAGCGGCGCCACGTGAGCGCCCAGGCCGAACTCCGGCGCCACGTAATCGGACGGGTCATGCCCCTCCCCAAACTCCGGGTCCAGAACGTCGCCCGCATGGACGAACGGGAATCCGAAATGCGCGCCCTCTTCCGTCAGTCGATTGAGCTCGCACGACGGGATGTCGTCGCCCATGTGATCTCGACCGTTGTCCGTAAACCAGAATGAACCGTCGACGGGGCTCCACGTGAATCCCACAGAATTGCGCACACCCCGCGCGACGATCCGGCGGTCGCTGCCGTCGGGCTTCATGGATATGATCGACGCGTAAGGATCCTCGGGAAGGCAGACATTGCACGGTGCGCCGATCGACACGTAAAGCCTGTCATCCGGCCCGAAGTCCATGTAGCGCCATCCGTGGTGTGCGTCACCCGGCAGGTTGTCCACTACGACGATCGGTTCCGGGGGATCTTCAAGCCTCGACCCGATGCTGTCGAGCCGGACAATGCGTATGCCGTCGCTAACGAACAAGGATCCGTTGCGATAGGCGATGCCATTCGGGAGCGTCAGCCCAGTCGCAATCGTGTACTTGCGATCTGCGACGCCGTCCTCGTCGTCGTCGACCACAGCGTAGACGCTACCCCGATTCCGCGTGCTGACGTAGACCACGCCGTCGTCCGCCAGCTCGATCGATCGCGCGTTCTCGAGATCATCGGCGAATACGGAAATCTCAAACCCGTCGGGCAGGACTATCCGGCTCAGGTCATGTGACTGCGACTGGGACAGGCATGACGAGGCGCCGACAAGCATCGGGATCGTCCGGGAAAGCAGGTTTGTGAACATTCAGAACAGGAGGCGGGTTTGGAGGTTGGACTGATCAGACGGAGCGACGCGTCCTTGTGCATCCTGGCGGCGCCATTCTGCATTCTGCATTTAAATTTTGACTTCAAATGACCAGACAACTAATCCTCCCCGCTCTTGTGGTGGCCCTCACCGCCACGGCCATCCCTCAATTCACTCACGCCCAAAGCGACCCGAAAGCCCGTGAGATTGCCGAGGCGACCATAGAGGCGATGGGAGGGATGGACGAGTGGAACGACCGCCGATACTTCGTCTGGGAAATTTTCGGGGAATCGCATTACTGGGACAAGTGGAACGGTGATTTCCGGTGGCAAGCTGACAGTCTTACGGTTTTGATGAACATCGAGTCCAAAACGGGCGATGCGTGGATCGACGGAAGCAAGGTTGTCGACTCGGCTCAAGAGAAGCAAATCCTCGACAGGGCCTACCAGCGATGGGTCAACAACTCGTACTGGGTGATTATGCCTTTCAAGCTGCTCGATCCGGGAGTAACGCTCGACTACGTGGGTATGGACACTTCGGCAGCCGGACAGGTTTCCGACGTGATCGAGATGACGTTCGAGAACGTGGGGCTTACTCCCCAGAACAAATACCACGTCTATGTTGACAGGACGTCGGGGATGGTCTGCCAGTGGGAGTACTACCGAACCAGGGACGACCGCGAGCCGAGCATCATCAACCCGTGGACCGACTGGAAGGAGTATAACGGCGTCTGGATGTCGACAGGGCGAGGACCGGAGCGCTCGCCGGTGACTAACGTAGCGCTGCCCGATGAGCTTCCACGCAGCGTTTTTACCGATCCGGGGCCGGTGAACTGGCAGCCTTAGGGTCACGTCTGCATCGGATTTATAGGTCTCTCACTCCGCTGGCGCTCCGTTCGAGATGACAAGGGCGCTATTAGTCAAGACGTCCTGGAAGGAGGTCACGTCCGCATCGGATCCGTCATCCCGGACTTGATCCGGGATCCAGTGCAGCGAATGGTGCTCCAGGATCGTACCGGCGTATCGGTGCGAGATAAAGGGATGAAGATCTCGCGCAAAGCCGCAAAGACGCGAAGGAATGGCTGCCGGGGCTGAAGCCCCCAGAATTTCTTCCACCTCCGTTACCCCACGCTGAAGCGCGGGGTGACTGTCCCCCTCTGAACGGGCGGTCGAAACTCGGTCCGCCTCTGTTCGTATTGCGAAAATATTAGCATAAGCGGTTGACGGAACAACATCCCTGGATTACTTTGTGCTAAATAATTAGCACGAACTGTCATGAACAAGCACGAAGAAACAGCAGCAGGGTTGAGCCGCCGAGAGCGGCAAATCATGGACATCCTCTACCGGGAGGGCGAGGCCACCGCGAAGGAGGTGATGGCTGGAATCCCCGACGCGCCGGGATATTCTGCGGTCCGCGCTCTGCTGCGCATCCTCGTGGAGAAAGGTCACGTACGATACAAACGCATGGGACCGAGCTACACGTACCGGCCTACCGTACCGAAGTCACAAGCCGAGAAGTCTGCGATGAAGCACATGGTCGAGACCTTCTTCGACAATTCCGTCGAGCACGCCGTGGCGGCGCTGCTTGGAACCGGAAAGCTCGATACGGATGAACTGGACCGGCTGGCCAGACTGATCGACGACGCGAAATCGAAAGGAGACTCGTGATGGATCTCTTCGAGTTGACGAACACGCACGGCGTGATCGGATTTCTGATCGAAATCACGCTGAAAGGGACGCTCATTCTGGCGTCAGCCGGATTGGCAGCCTCACTTCTGAAATCGGCGTCCGCCGCCGTCCGCCACCTCATCTGGTCCACCGCCCTGGTCCTCATTCTGGCGCTTCCGGCGTTCGTCGCGGTGGCGCCATCCTACGACGTCGCCGTGCTTCCGCCCGCGATTGAATCGATAACGAGCTCCGACCTGCCGGCAGTACGTCGTCAGGCCGACAATTCCCGCCTCGAAGATCGGACGGCCCGTGACGGTATGCTCGACGTCCAGTCAAGTCCCGAAGGGGGAGGCCCGACCTCACTTGCGCCCATCCCTGCGTTGCCCGCGGTAAAGCCGGATCCCCTCCCTGCCGTCAGATCTTCCGAGCTTCGCGCATCGTCCGAGACCTTCGACTGGCGCGAGGCGTTGCTGGCCCTTTGGATCATCGGAGCATCGCTTGTGGCCCTTCGTTATGGATTGGGCTGGGTGGCTCTTCGCCGCATCGAGCGACGCACGGTGCCCGTGAGCGACGTTCGTCTTCGACTTCTGGTTAAGCGGATTGGCGCGGGGATCGGTCTCCGGCGCCGCATTCGTCTGCTCTGGGGACCTCGAGGAAGCATGCCTCTTACCTTCGGATGTCTCCATCCCACGGTGCTGCTCCCCGAAGGAGCGAAAGACTGGGCTCCCGAACGACTCATGGTCGTGCTGAGGCACGAACTGGCGCATGTCAAGCGATGGGACTGTCTCGTGCAAGCGATCGTATACATCGCCTGTACGCTATACTGGTTCAATCCTTTCGTCTGGATTGCCGCTGCTCAAAGCCACCGCGAACGCGAGATGGCGTGCGACGACTACGTGCTTTCGGGTGGATCAGAGGGAAGTGAGTATGCCGGGCACCTGCTCGAAATCGCTCGCTCGCTTCAGGGTCCGCGTGTTTCCGGGCTCACAACGATCGCGATGGCCCGCCGGAGCGAGCTCGAGGGGCGGCTCCTGGCCATCCTGAGCACCAATCGCAGGAGAGGAACGGCCTCTACACAGGGCGTGCTCACGACGTTTGCAATTCTGGGCTGCCTCGTCATGACGATCGCCGCGTTGCGGCCCGTCGCCATGAAGGCAAGCGACGGGCCGGCCCAGGCTGAGACGGAGCCTGTCGCCGCGCTTCCCGCGCAGCCCGCTGTTTGGCCCCAAGCCGCTATCCCGGCCGATGACTGGGATGCATCCGTCACGGCGACGGCCCACATCGACGAGCAATACATCGCAGAGGCCTCTGCTCTCGTCGAGAAAGCGGCGGCGACGCTCGAAGCGTCGGTCAACCGGCTCCTTCCCAAGACGATTCGGCTCAACGGCTCGGTAGCTGCAATGATAGACGGCTCGGTGAGCCTCGCCGCCGACGGCCGGCTCGAGATCGTACGCCCCGACACGATTCCACTTGAGCAGATTCGACGACTTCGCAACGCAGGAGTGGACGTCCAGTACATCGAGGAGATGGCCTCGGTGGGATTTGACCGGCTGACCGTGGACCAACTGATCTCCCTCGCACACGCCGGTGTGGATGCCGAGTACGTACGCAGCCTTCGGGCCGCCGGGTTCAACGATCTGTCCGCCGACGATCTGGCCGACCTCGGTTTTGCCGGAGTCGACGTCGAAGACATCCAGGTCTGGGCTGAGCTGGGTTACGATAATCTGTCGAGCCGCGAACTGATAAAACTCGCGCATGCGGGTGTGGATGCGGCGGATGTGCGCGCTATGGCCGAGGCGGGCTATGCGGGATTGTCGCCCTCCGAGCTCGTTCA
>DATKEJ010000284.1:0-11382 GCA_035512315.1 Rhodothermales bacterium
ATTCCGGAGAGGATTCGGAAGTCCGTTTCGAGCTGACACCTGTCGAGGACAAAGTTCGGCTTGTGGTGATCCACAGTCGCCTCGGCGTCCGGAACGTAATGGTCGGAGTTTCGGGGGGCTGGCATGCGCACTTGGATGTTCTGGCGGCTCGCCTCTACGATCGCACGCCGCCCGGTTTCTGGCGGTCGTTCAATCGGCTGGAGGCGGAGTACGAGGAGAGGATTTGAGCGGTTCGAGCGGACTGAGCGGTTTGAGCGGTTTGAGCGGTTCGAGTTCCGTAGGGATTAGGCCAGAGCCCAACGGACTCGCCTCGTTTGAAGCGACTGTTCGAGCGTCGGCCTGCCCGTTCTTGGGCGAGACGCCCAGGAGGCAAAGACGCAGCTTTTTGTTCTCACGCAGAGACGCGAAGAACGCGACGGGAGGACGCGCTGGGGGTCTCCAACGCGACTGTCCCCCTCCGCGAGGGGGCAGGCTAAGCGCCGAAACTTACTCGAAGGAATGTTGCCACCCGCATTCGGCGCGCAGCCAGGGGTGGTCAATTGCAGACGAACCTAGCGTCTCTCAGACTGGATCCCGGGTCGAGCCCGGGATGACGTCCGTCGCCCGCTCGTGATACGCACAAAACGCACTCGCCAGCCTTATCTGCCTTGGATTCCGGCAATCCGGCGCCAGCACCGCGGGATTCGCCACCAGAATGCACGCGCACTTGGCGCGCGACGTGGCGACGTTCAATCGGTTGAGGCTGTATAGAAACTCCATGCCGCGGGGCGCATCCTCGCGTGAGGACGTGGTCATGGAATAGATCACGACCGGCGCCTCCTGTCCCTGAAATTTATCCACCGTGCCGACCCGCGCTCCCTCTGGAAGCAGCGCCGCGATGTCGGATACCTGAGCGTTATATGGCGCGACGATGAGGATGTCGTTGAGCGTGAGTGGGTGGGTGACGCCGTCACAGTCTGTCCAGGTGGGGTTGTCCGCCCGGCCCGCCGGGTCGTGCTCACCCTCGCCGTGCGGGAACGCGCCAAGAAGCGCATCCACGAGCCATCTGAGCGCTTCCGCCTCCTCCCCGCACGCGCTCTGATTTCCGGCATGCTCGACAGGCAGGAAGTAGAGTCCCGTTCGCTCAATCAGGGGCGGTGCGTGGATGGCGAGGTTGGCAAGTTTGTCGATCCCCTCGAGGCGACCCTGGTAGAAGAGATCAGACGTGTAATTGCAGATCGGCTCGGACAACCGCCACGTCTTTTCAAGGAACAGTCCGCGATCATTGGGCATTGTCTCGGCTCCGGCCAGAAAATGCTCGAGCGCAGAGACTTCCACCCCTTGCGGGTGGCTGCCCTTCTGCGGCTGGTCGAGCTGCTGCGGATCGCCGAGAAGGACCACGTTTTGGGCTCCCTGGGCGGAGGCGAGGACGTTCGCAAGCGCCATTTGACCCGCCTCGTCGACGAAAAGGACGTCGACCGACCGGTAGAAGTCCTCGCGCGCCCACATCCAGGCGGTCCCCCCGGCGACATGGATCTCACCGTCATTCAACGAGGAAATCAGGTGGCCATAGTTCTTCATCGACTCGATCGACGCATGGTCCTTGATTTTTCCGGGCTGATACCCGATTCGGAGGTCGAGTCCTGTTTCATCAGACGCCTTTAGAACTGCATCGAGAAAATTGATGATCACCTTGTGGCTGTTGGCGACCACCCCCACCCTTTTGCCTGCCTGGACGAGCGCGCAGGTCATGTAGCCGCCGATGTACGTCTTGCCGGTACCAGGGGGGCCCTGAATCGGCAGAATGCCGCCGTCCAAATCCATTACGAGCCGTAGCGCCACGGCGAGCCCGCTTTCGTCCTCAGTCCCGATCCGTTCGCGGAAACCATCCTTGAACCGTGGCGGATGTCCCATCAAAAGATCGAACTGAGGTCTCGGAATGTTCTCACTCTCGAGGCCATCTTCGACAACGATCGTCCCGGCACGCGAGATGGCGTCCTCCATCGCTCGGCCCGGCACGTTTGAGAACTCGAACACGGCTGTCGGATGGATGTCAGCTGCTGCGCCCGACTTTTTGATGTCGATCGTCCGTGCGGCGTAATCGATTGTGACAACCTCGCCAAAAGCGTCCTTGAGGATCTCCCCGTCGCCGTAACATAGTTTGTTCTCCTCGCGGATCTTCGATTCTTGGGCCGGGAATCTATAGCGATGAATCGGCGATCGACCTCTGGGCGGAAGCGGGAGCGATTCGATAAACTCCAGACCGGCCAGCGCGGTTTGTTCATCGAAGTACTCGGCGTCGCTGAGTTCCCTCATCCGGAAGTACTCCCACCACGAAGCCTTTTCTTCGCGCCAGTGGAACTGGATCATGTTGCCGAGCAACCACTGCGCCTGTTGGGCCTCCGAGCGTTCATCGGGATCCGTCGGGATGTCTCTAAGCAGCCGCTCCGCCAGGTCCCGCTGATCCTTGCGGCGGCCCTCGCGCTCCTCCTCCTCCACGTTTGGCGCTGTGACCGGTCGTGGGATCTCCGCCCCTTCCGCGATCAAATCGAACCGGAGCTTCTCGAGCCAGCGACGAAGACCCTCCGTTGCGCGGCAATCGTCCTCGTTGTACCGGAGCACCTGATCGCGAACTTCCTCTGGGATTTCCTCGAGCGGGATGTCCATCTCCAGTCCTCGCTCCAGATCGTGCCGCGCTTTAGATGCCTGCTGCAGATCCATCTCCCGCTCGTATTCGAAGAACGGCTCGAGGTCCTTCAGCGAATACTGCTCGACGCCGGCGCGAAGGGCCTGCTTGACGACCATGTGGAGGTCGACGAACGCCTCCGCCCGCAGCAAGTCGTCAAGCTCTTCTTCACGCGTGGCATGTCGCTGGGCAAGCTGCTTGAGCGTGGTCGGTTCGTAGTGCCCGAAGTGATAGATGTGGAGGTCGGGAAATGCGCGCCGCTGCTGCATCACGAAATCCATGAAGCGCTCAAAACACGCGCGTTCTTCGGCTACGGTGCCGGCCCACGCGGCCGTCATCCCGAGCTCCGCGAGGGATCCCTCCTTCCTCGGCTGCGCCTCGGTCGTCGGGATGACAGAAGTAACCATTCCCCAGAGGTATTGCAGTCCGTGATCGCCGACGAAACGTGCGCTTTCCAGATCGAAGAAGATGTCGGCGTTAGACGGTTCGGGGAGACGGGCGAGCCCCTCGTTCTTAGCGAGCGGCAGCAGCTCATGCACCGGCCGCTCCTCTGTCTTCTGCTGCAGCTGCAGCCGCGCCTGGTGATGGACGCGTTCGATGCTGTCCCTGGATCCGCGTTCCGGCCGCCATGGGATCGGCAGGTTGAGGACCGCCAAATCGGCCAAAGTTGAGACATTGTGATCCTTGAGCTCGCGGATCTGGGATTTTGAGATCCCCGCGACGAATGTCAGGTGGTCGTCGGCACGGCGGATGTCATTGCAGCGTTTCCACCAGCGGCAGATCGAGCAGTGTTCGCATGGTTCGGGGTAGAGGACAAAAACGTCCGGAGTTCGAAGTCGAACGTCCGAAGTCGGGACGTGCCTGGCGATCGAGGGGCGACGAGTACTGTCATCCCGACCGAAGGGAGGGATCCCTCCTTCGTGACAGGGGGTCCCTCCTTCGTCGGGATGACGGGGGTTGTCACCCCAAGCGGTGTGAGGGGTCCCTCCTTCGTCGGGATGACGGGGGTTGTCGGGATGACGGGCGGTCTCTTCCAACGCCCGCTTCACCATCTGGTAATAGTCCATGTACTCGGCGACGCGGAAGCGTTCAGGCTCGAAGCCTTTGCCGGGCGAGACGACGTACATGAACTCCGGCATGATGCCCTGGAGCTCCGCGACGAGCTCGGTGTACAGGCAGAGCTGCAGGATCGTACCGCCCTTTGTTTCCCTCGCAAGCTTGGTGTCGACGACCTCATAGGAGTAGTTGCCAAGGTCGGAGGGTTTATCGTCCCTTCGCAACAGGACATCGGCGTATCCGCCCCAGCCGCCAGAGCCCAAGGAGGCCTGGACGATCGCGCGCGCCCCTGCTTGCATGGCGGCCAATGTACTTGGTGCTTGGTACTTGGTACTTGGATCCGATTCCGACGGCATCGTCGCGGATTCCATACCGATTCGAACGTGGTGGATCCCCCGTGAAGCCAAATGCTCCAGGTACGCCGCCTCATGCTCGTCGCCCCGTTTGCGGAGGATTTCGAGCATCGGATCGTGCCAGTACGGGGGTTCGAGGAGGCCGTGTGCCTTCGCGAAGTTGAGATCGGTGAGGTGTCGGCACGCCAGGTGGTTGGCGAGGTCGGTCGCGGAGAGGCGGAGTACGGAGTCGGTGAGGTTCACGTGAGTATGGCGCGGGTCGGGTCAGAAAGGATAGGCATAACTTGAGACACCAAACTTCAAATACCAAACTTTGACCGTTTCCGAGCGCAATCAACCCTTGGGTCCTGTTCGGCGCCGTTGGTCTGGCGAGGTAGGAAATTCTCGCGCAAAGGCGCAAAGACGCAGAGGGAGGAGTCCCGGCGAAGCCGGTTTCCGTAGGGGTACGCAAGCTCTACCGGACGCAGCTTCTGAGATCTGAAACACGGCGACCAACCACTTGTCCGGTTCCACCCGTATCTTCACGTCTTGTCCAGAGGATCCCCTTACTCCCCGTTTCACGAAATCCACCGCTTTTGCCATGAATTTCAGGTTTCCCGTACTGTGTCTCGTCCTCACCTGTCTGTTGACTGGCGCAGCCCGCGCACAGGATACAGAGGCGCCGACGATCGTCGGGGAGCCTGTCGTCACGCCGAATGCCGTCGACCTCTCGAGCGGACCGGACACCGTCATGATCTCGCTCGTCGCACAGGATCCGGGCAGCGGCGTCGCCAACGTCATCGGCTTCTTGCAATCCAGCGAGGGAGGTTTCGCCGGAACCTTCCTCGCGTCACGCATTTCGGGAACGCCTCAAAACGGGACGTGGGAGGCGTCAGGTGAAGTCCCGCTGAGTGCTGATGACGGTGTGTACGATCTGGTCGTCCTCATCTCGGATGCCGTCAACAACTTTGCACAGCAGACGTTCGAATCCGTGCTCACCGTGTCAGGGAGCGACATGAGCCCTCCCGAACTGGTGGGCACACCGACATTCGAACCCGCATCGATCAACTTTCCGGGCGAACAGAAAACGGTCACGGCAACCTTCGTCCTGTCGGACGAGGGGAGCGGCATCGAAGACGTCACGGCCTACCTGAAGAACATTGAGAATCAGGTCGTCGCTTTCGGTCAGTCGGAGCTTATCGACGGGGACGCGAATTTCGGCACGTGGACCAGCAAGTTTGAGATATATCCGGACTTTCTCAGCATATTCGTCCCTTCCGGCGATCTCTTCCTGTCTCTCAACGCGCACGACAAGGCGTTTAATTTCGCGGAGTTCGACAGCACGGCCGAGCTTCAGGTCATCCGATCGAAATCGGTCGTGACCTTCAGCGTCGACATGCGCAGGCTGGAACGCCTTGGGCTCTTCAGGCGACCACAGTTCCTGCAGCCCGGCATGCGGCTGTATGTCGACGTCGGCGACGGGGTCGAGGCGGGCTCGTACCAGCTATTCGATTACGAGGGCGACTCGGTGTGGACGGCGTTGGTATTGTTGACACCCGCTGAAAACCTCACATACTCGTTCGCGATCGACCCGAATTCGGACGGGGTTAACCTTGGGGACTGGATCTACGAACGTCCGGGCAATCCGCGTTCACTCGATGTGTCGGGCGCCATGGAGCTGCCCACCGTGCCGTTCGACGATATGCCGGCCGGAGCGGATGACCTCCGCTTTACCGCGCGAGCGACGCGAGCTTTCGTCGCCGGAGCATCCGGTCCCGTGCCATTCGAGGATGAGGGGAGCGAGACCCTCGTAAGCCTCTCATTCGATGCGCTCGAGGGACCCGCACTTGTTTCGATCCGCCGAATCGCCACGAATCCCGGCGGAGCCGGTCCGGCCGGCATAGCCGCCGTTTCGTCTGCCCAGCTTTGGATCGTCGACGCGGTTCCATCGTCTTCCTCGCCGGGAGACCTCATCCTTGACTATTCCGATATGGGAGGGATCTCCGATCCGGCCGCCCTTCGCCTGCTGCGTCGAACCGGGCCGGGGGCGCCGTGGCAAGTCGCCTCGACCTCCGTGAGCATCGGAGAGGAAACCCTTTCGGCATCATTTGATGATTTCGTCGGTGAGTGGACCATCGGAACGACGTCCGCGGCGAACATACTGGCGCCGCGGCTTCCCGGAATGGCCTCCCAGCCGCAACCGGGTGACGGCGCCGTGAATGTCCCGATCGACCAATCCCTCGCGTGGACCCCGGGAGAGTTCGCGCAATCCTACGACGTCTACCTTTGGAGGGACGGCTCGTTCGAGCCGACGGAGCCCACGTCGAGAAACCTGACGGGACCGATCCTGCCGTCCACCGAGTTGTTCTTGTTCAGGAGCAGGACCTACCGGTGGTTCGTCGTCGCCAGGAATCTCGACGGCGAGACGCGAGGGCCGACATGGACCTTCACCACACAGCCTCCGAGCGATCTCCAGATCAGTGACGTCCTTGCGCCGTCTGAAGGTTTCTCCGGACGCGAGATTGACCTGGCGTGGACGGTCACCAACGTCGGGACCACGCCGACGACTGCTCCGGTCTGGTTCGACTTCGTCCGCCTCTCGAGCGACCCCTCATTCCTGACGGACGTCCGAACGCTCGGAGCGTTCGAAAATCCTTCGGCGCTGCTTCCGGGCGAACAATACGTCCAGAACGCAACCGTGCGTCTCCCCGACGACGCGGTCGGGACGCGCTATCTGCGAATCGAAGCCAATTATGGACGCTCGCAGGAAGAGGAAACCTTCACGAACAATGACGCGCTGTCGGCGATCGACGTCACGTTGACGCCCTCGCCCGATCTGCGGGTGTCGGCAATCGTTTCCCCGGCAAACGCATTCTCGGGACGCGAGGTGGAGGTGAGCTGGACCGTCGAGAATGCCGGTCAGGGCGCCGCCTCTGCCCAATTCGGGTGGATGGACGACCTGCACCTGTCCGAATCGCCCGTCTTCGACGAGACGACGGCGATTTTCCTCGGATGGTCACGGCGCACTGACGTGCTTGGCGTCGGCGACACCTACACAGTTTCGCGGCGCGTGGTCATACCTGCTCGGATTTCGGGAGACTACTATTTCATCGTGACGACCGATCGGACGGGCACGGTTTACGAGCATGGGGCCGAGGCCAACAACAGCCGGACGTCCGACGCGGTCGCCGTCACGCTGTCCCCGCCTGCCGATCTCTCCCCGAGTACGTTCGCCGCCCCGCCGGCCGCCACGGCCGGTGAGTCGATCGACGTTTCCTGGGAGGTAGGAAACCAGGGACCCGGTGCGGTCGAATCGGGCGCCTGGCAGGACAGGATTCTCCTGAGCGGCGGTGACATCGACGAGCCGATCACACTGAAGAACCTGCGGCGCTCGGGAGCGCTCGGCGTCGACACGAGCTATACCGGCTCGGCTTCCGTGCGGTTGCCGGACGGGCTCGGCGGCGAGCACATTCTGATCTTCGAGACCGACTGGGCGGACGCGGTCTTCGAGCACGATTTCGAGGACAACAACCGCATCGAACGTGTGATCAATCTCACGCGGCCGCCCTACCCTGACCTCGCAGTCCAGAACATCGAAATCTCCGGTACGCCGGAAGCAGGTAGAGCGCTGGAGGTCCGCTGGAGGGTCCGAAATCTCGGCACGGCCGCGCTGAACGGCGGATGGACCGATCGCGTGTACCTGTCGGCGCGAGCCGAATTCGACACGACTGCGATTCCCCTCGCTGCGGTTCCCGCCAATGAACTGCTGGCTCCGACGGCAGTCTACACTCGAGCGTCGACGGTGCGGATTCCCGCCGGCAGCGATGGAGCGCTGCGCCTTTTTGTGATCGCAGACGCCGACGAGGCCGTCTTCGAGTACCCAGATGACGTCCAGAACAACGTCGGCTCGGCGGCGATCGACGTCGCCCCATATCCGCCGGTCGACTTGGCGGTCGCCGATGTGACGGCGCCGGCGGCGGCATTGGGCGGGGCCGAGATTACGGTCACGTGGACAGTCACGAACCTGAGTGAGACGCCTCCGCCGGTCCCGGTCTGGGATGACGTCGTTTACCTCTCAGCCGATCAACGAGTCGATCCGCAGGCAGATCCGGTGCTCGCCCGGGTGCGGCGGACGGAAGGACTGCAGGGCAAACAGTCCTACCAGCGCCAGGTTACCGTGCGGCTTCCAAACGGCATCAGCGGGCCTTTCAATATCCTGGTCAAGACCGAGGCCCCCGATTCCGACGATTCCAACAATGTCGGCAGTCCGAACAATCCGGTTGCCGTCACTATCGGACCTACTCCGAACCTCGTTTCGATCGATACTGATGCGTCCCCGACCGGTGTCGGAGGCCAGCCGTTTCAATTGAGCTGGACGGTTCGGAACGACGGCGATGCGACCGCGGGCCCGAAATGGTTCGACGCGGTGTATCTCTCCGCCGACCAGACCGTCAACTTGGGCGATCTTCGGCTTGGCGGCGTGGAGCGCACGACGCCGCTTTCGCCGGGATCGGAGTACCAGCACGATCTCGAGATCATGCTGCCTTTCTTTGCATCCGGTAAATACTATCTGCTGATTTCGCTCGACGATCGGAATGCGGTGTTCGAGGGTACGGGAGATTTCGATAACGTGATCGCGCACCCGCTCGAAATCACGCTCCCGCCGCCGTCGGATCTGGTGGTGACGGAGGTCGTCGTCCCGGCGAGCGCGGCGCCCGGGGACGAGGTGACGGTCAGTTGGACGATCCAGAACCAGGGTGAGCATCGGGCGCAGGGCGTGCTTCGCGATGCCGTCTATATCTCGCAGGATGCTGAGTGGCAGCTGAGCGACCCGCTTCTGGGGTCCGAACTTCGCCTGATCGACCTCGCTCCGGGCGCGTCGCTGTCGCAAGCCGGAAAGTTTGATCTCGCACGGACCTATCTCGCCGACGCGGAAGGCAACGTCACCGGGCAGCTCCCTGGAGTTGCGCCCGGATCGTACCACGCCATCGTACGCGTCGACATTCGGAACAACATTCGGGAGAGCGACGAAACCAACAACGTGGGCGTCTCAACCGGTCTGATGAAGACCGACATCGCGCTGCTCCCTCTTGGCGGATCCGTCACAGGAGACCTCGCGCCGCGTGAATCGCGTTTCTACAAAATCGAGCTGCCGCGAGGCGTCGAAACATTCGAGCTGACGCTGGAAAGCAGCTCCGACAACGCTAGCAACGAGCTCCACGTCAGCGCCGGAAGAGTGCCCGGGCTGGCCGATTCGGACGTGAAGCATCAGGATCCATTCGGATCCAGCTTCACGCTGTCTGTCCCTCGGCAGACGACGGAGGATTCGACTTACTACGTGCTCCTCTATCAGCGCGAAGGGTCTTCCGAGGGCCTGACTTACACACTGTCGGCCGAGGAGGCGCTTTTTGAGCTTGACCAAATCGATTTGGCCGAGGGCGGCCAGGGCGGCCGCGTGACGGTGAAAATGACCGGCTCGTCGTTTGGGCCCCGCACGCGCGCACTCCTCGAAAATGGCGAGGACCGCATACCCGCCACGGTCGTCCGCAAGGACGGCGTCGAGGCATATGCCACGTTCGATCTCGCGGACGCGCCGCTCGGAACGTACGACTTCGTGGCAGCGCGTGACCAGTCGTACATCAGCCTGGATTCGGACTCGATCCGGATCGACACCAACATCATTCGCTCGATCCTCCCGGGTGCGTTCCGCGTTGTGCCGATGATATCCGCGGAGCCCGTCTTCGAGGTCAAAGTCCCCGAGGCGCTGAGAGTAGAGCAGGAGTTCGTCGTATCGCTCGAGGTCACGAATCGCGGAAATACAGACCACGCGAGCCCGCTGGTCGTGTTCTGGACGAACCCGGCCACGCGCTCGACGCTTCATGTGGACGAGGATGAAACCGAGGGATACAAGCGAATTTTGATGACCGGTCCGGCGCCACTAGCGGGCGTATTGCGTCCGGGTGCGACGCACAGGGTTCTCGTCAACGTCACGGCTCCGGAAGTGGGTCCGGTCCTTGAGGTCTTCGCCGGTCCTGTGGTCGGATCGGGTGCGCCGTTCAATTTTGACCTGGAATTACGCGAGGCGCTGCTCGATTCGGAGGATCTCAGTTGGGGAAACGCGGTGGCGGAGTTGAGGGTCGAACTTGCGACGACCGGATGGGCCGGATACGAGCGACGTCTTGCGGAGACGGCCTCGCGCCTGTCGCGCTCCGGAGTCGTACAGCATGACGCGATCCGCCTGCTGCTCCAGCTGCTCGTCGACGTCAACCAGAATCAAGTCTCGCCGCCGTTTGTCGGCGATGCGGTTCCCGCATCCAGCGGAAAGGGCGCCGGTGCGGCCGAGACCATGAACCCATGCGATCACTTCGGCCCGATCCCAAACGTGAGTCAGGGGCCTGACTGCTCGACGGGCCAGATCGCGATCGACGTTGCAACGCTCTCCTGCGTTGCAGCCGGTATCGTCGCGCCGCAGATCTGCGGGGGAGTTCACGGAGCGGCCCACCTCGCCCATTTTCTGGCAGGCGACGGATCGACGATCGTGTACGACGACAACTCATGGGTTGCCGAAAAGATCAGGGGACACGACGAGGCCTATAAGAGTTATGGGGACATCCACAAGCAGACGACCGAGTCGATCGGCAACGAGTTAACCGACAGAATCCGGGAGGCTGGATGCAACGTCTCCGTAAGTCCTGGCGGTGACATCTCGGATCTCGGCGTCGATGTTCCGAACCCCAACATGTACGACCATGAGGCGAGCAAGGGGATTCCTTACTATGATCCGTTCAATGACGGCCTTCCGAGCGAGCTTACCGTCGAGCAGCCTGGCTGCGATCTCGTGACGGCGTTTGGCGGCTTCCAGTCTGCCGAAGGAAGAATGTCGAATTTCCGCACGCGCAGCCTGCCCGAACCGCCCAGCGACGACTGTGTACCAGGCTGCACGATCGTCTGGGAGGCCGATCTGACTTACGAGTTCGGCGACCTCTACGAGTTCGACGAGGCCGACAAGGGAGCTTATGATGATCGCGGTCGGAATCTCCAGCTCTGCGGCGTGGCCAAGCCGTTTGACACAAAAGTGATCATGAAGGAGCGGATCGGAGGCATCGTGCGAGTGCCTCCGAAACAGAGAAAGTGCAAGCGTCCGCCGCCGCCCGAGCTTCCGCCGTTCCTGTTCCTGCCGCCCCAGATCATTCCGGTCTTGACCTCGCAGGATCCGAACGACATCGTTGGTCCGGCCGGCTACGGCGACAAGCGCTGGGTGGCGGTTTCGGCGCAGCTGCCATACAAGATCCGCTTCGAGAACGATCCCGAGCTCGCGACCGCGCCGGC
>DATKEJ010000285.1:0-3280 GCA_035512315.1 Rhodothermales bacterium
GGTCGAGCTGCTCGATGCCGCGATCGCGAAGCGCCCACGGGAGCCCGAACTGCTAATGGCCAAGGCCAGCGCGCTCTGCCGGATGATGCAGATGAAGTCCGGCGAAGACGTGGTCGACCAAGTGCTCGCGATCGACCCACAACACCTCGACGCGAAAATGCGCAAAGACGTGTGGGACGACTGGCCGCTCCTCTTCGAGTTCCCCGCGTGGGATCCAAAGGGGAAGTCGGCTGTTCCGCTCTTCCAGACGGAACTCGGCGAAGTCGGGCCGGCGGAGACGAAACTGGTCCTGGCGCGTGTCGGGCTGCGGCTCGAGCCGGTGGCCGTTCAATCGACTGACGGCGTAACGTTCCGCAACGGCATCCGCGCGGACATGCGCGGGATGGTTCAGGTAAAACTCGCCGAGACGCCCCACGGACCCGTCGCCGCATGGTATGTGCTGCTGGAGGACGACGTGACGAAGCCGTTCGTGCGCGAGGCATTTTTGCCGGCTTCGGGGGGCGAGCCACACCCGCTGAAGGGACCTTGGTTGCTGCAGAGGCTCGCGGACTGCGGTTTCTGCCACCTCGTCTTCACGGCAGGCGAGCGCGTGCTTTACCACCGGCGCGTGGAACTACCGGCCGAACAGCTTCAGGCGTTGCGCCGGGCGCGTGATCATTCGGCGGACAAGCGGACCCCGTTCGATCTCGATCGATTTCAATCGGCAGTGAAATGGTACACCGACCGCTCCGACTTCGCGCAAATTCGATTCCCAGCCAGCGATGCCGGAGCAACCGCAGAGATTGACGACCAGAATCAGAAACGCAGAAGCGAGAGCGTTAAGAGCGGAGGGCGCCGTCGTCGCGGGCGAATTCGTAACCAGAAACAGAAGAGCAGAGTAGAGAGCGTTAAAGAGGCAGCTTCTACCGCGAAAACGAGTTGCCCCAGCTGTGGCTTCTCCTATGGCTGGGACGGCTCCCAATGCCGGCACTGCGGTCAGGGTCAGCTACAGGAAGACAAACACTCAACGCGAAAACGCAAGCAGAAGGAAAGGCGCGACCCGGAACCAGGCGAAGCACGCTGCCCACGATGTGGCAAGAATTCCTACCTGCTCCATTCCGACGGGAGGTGCCCCTATTGCCCCTATAAGGACACGGCGCAACCCCATGCGCCTGCCGACGACGGCGGAGTGATGTTTATCGGCGTCGTCAAGGGCGAGCCGGACATGTTTGACTGGCTGTTCGAAGACCCGGAGCTCCCTTTGTGGGCCATTGGGACCATCTTGGTAGCTCTGCTCATAGCGGGGTTGGGGGTGACGGGATGGTTCGCGTGGCAGGGAGCCAATCTCTTCGAGGCGGTGGTCCGATTTTTCATGGCCTTCTTCGGCTTGGTGATCGTCGGAGGAATCTTGTTGTGGGCGATTGGCGGATTCATCTGGATTCTGGTCAAGTTGCTGAGGCTTCCGGCAAATCTGGTCGGCGTGGTCACTCTGGGAGCCATCGTGTTCGGAGTGTGGAAGGCAATCGAGACTTTCTGAGCGGGATAATTGGTATAGTCCACCACCCTCCACCGACCGAGGAGCAACGATGAACGGCCTCCCAATATCTGAACAAATCGACGAAGTGGCCGACCGCTTCGAGGCGGCGTGGAACTCCGGGATGCAGCCACAGATCGAGGCGTAGTTGGAGGAGTGCCCTCCTCAGGCCCGCCTGGCGATGCTGGCGGAGTTGATCCGCATCGACGCGGCGGTGCGTTCCCGCCACGGCGACGTTCCAGAACTAAGCGAGTATCTCGCGCGCTTTCCCGAACTCCCACCAGACGCGAATGTGATTCGTGAATTGAGCGAGTACTGGAGCAAGCTCGCGACAGTTGAAGGCTTCTCGGGCTCGACCGATGTGGCACAGGCCGTTGGCGACGCCGGCCCCATGGAAACTCATCTCGAGCAGCGAAGGATCGGGCGTTTTGTTTTGCTGGAACAGTTGGGAAGCGGTTCCTTCGGGACCGTCTGGCACGCGTATGACGATCACCTGGAGCGACACGTCGCGGTCAAACTACTCCGCGGATCCCCCTTCGCCGGATCGGAGGAGCGGCCGCGCTTTCTCCGGGAAGCACGGAGCGTCGCTCAGTTACAACATGAGTCGATCGTCGCCGTTCACGAGGCCGGTGAGCACGACGGCATACCGTATCTCGTAAGCGAACTGATTCGCGGGCAGACGCTGCAGGAGAGAGCAGCCGAGCATCGATTCGCTCCGCGTGAGGCGGCGGCACTCGTAATACAGGTCGCCCGCGCCTTAGACTATGCGCATCGCAAAGGGATCGTCCATCGCGACGTGAAGCCTTCGAACATCCTGCTCGACGAAAACGGACGGCCGTTTATCACCGACTTCGGACTTGCCAAGCGGACGGAAGCGGACGGGATTATCACGGTCGATGGTCAGGTCATGGGAACCCCGGCCTACATGAGCCCCGAACAGGCTGCTGGCCATCTCGATCAGGCCGATCATCGCACGGATGTGTACAGCCTGGGCGTCGTGCTGTACGAGCTCTTGACGGGGGAAAGGCCTTATCGCGGCGAACTGCGGATGCTTCTCATGCAGGTCCAAAACGACGAACCGCGACCGCCGCGGCGACTCGATGATCGCATCCCACGCGATCTGGAGACGATCTGCTTGAAGGCAATGGCCAAGGAGCCGTCGCGCCGATACCAGACCGCTGGCGAACTGGCCGACGATCTGGAACGCTTTCTTCGGGGCGAGCTGATCCACGCCCGGCCCGTTTCTTCCTGGACGCGGTGGATTCGCTTCAGCCGAAGAAACTGGAAGATAGTGGTCCCATCCGCGCTGGCGGTCATTGCCATGGTAACGGTCGTCGTAACGGTGTTCTTGGCCAGGATTGCTGAGGCCAATCTCCAGGTCGCTCACGCCCAACAGCAGGAACAGGCCCAGCGTCGTGAGGTACTTGTCGAGCGTTTACAGAGGCTGCGACTGCGAGAACGGACGAATGGCTGGTCCGCGCGTGCCGAGACTCTGATTCGGGCGGCGTCAGACATTCGCCGTGACCAAGACTTGCGGGACTTTGCGGCGGCCAGCCTGGAAGGCCTGGACGCGGTGGTCCGCAAGGAGTTCCGAGAACTAAGCGCCTCGGCCGTTGCATTCGATCCAGAGGGAAGACGATTGCTGATAGGGGGCTTCGATGAGCAGCAGGCCCACCTCTACTTCTTTGAGAAACCGGATGGCAGGCCTGACGACCGTCTCGACCCGTTCGGTCTTCCGGCGTCGGGACCTGTCAGCATCACGCCAAC
>DATKEJ010000286.1:0-5767 GCA_035512315.1 Rhodothermales bacterium
TCGCCCTTGACCACCCCCGGCTGAGCACTTTCTCTTGAGTTCGTGCCGACAAGCAGGCCGGCGTGCTCAGCCGCCCCCTCGGAAGGGGGACCACGTCTGAGAGTACCTTCAAAACCCCGAAATCACCTTCTTCAGAATCGCCGTCAGGCGGGGTTCGGCATCAGCGGCCGCCGCGAGAATTTCGGGTACCGAGATCGGCTGGAGGGCGTCGGGAAAGCACTCGTCGGTTATTACCGAGATGGCGAGTACGGGAAGGCCCATATGCCGAGCGACGATCACTTCCGGTACAGTCGACATTCCAACGGCGTCGGCGCCGATGAGCCGAAGGAACCGATACTCTGCCCGGGTTTCGAAATTTGGGCCCGACACAGCGACGTACACGCCTTCACGCAGCTGAATGCCTAGAGTCAAGGCCGCTGTCTGTGCTGAATTTCGCAGCTTCCTGTCGTACGGATTGCTCATGTCGGGAAAGCGAGGGCCCCACTCATCGATGTTGGGCCCGACCAGAGGATTGTCGCCCTGCAGATTGATGTGATCCGTTATCATCATCAAGTCACCCCTGGCGAAGTGCGGATTCATCCCGCCCGCGGCGTTCGAGATCAAGAGCCTCTCGACTCCGAGTAGTTTAAGCACGCGAACGGGGAGGGTAATCTCTCTAGCATCATAGCCCTCGTACAAATGAAAGCGGCCTTGGAGAGCAATGACCGGATGTCCCTCCAGCGTACCGGTGACGAGGCGTCCATGATGCGTCTCCACAGTGGAGACCGGAAAATGGGGGATCTCCTCGTAGTCGATGCTCGTTGCGTCCCGAATCTCCCCCGCGAGCATCCCGAGGCCGGTGCCGAGAATCAGCCCGGTCGCAGGTTGATAAGGCAATCGCTCCCGGATGAAGCGAACGGCCTCATCCACGTCGCTCCGATACCTGGAAGGGTCGAACATACCCGAGCGAGTCAGGATGTTACTCGAGGTCGTCGAGGATCTGGCGAATCTTCTGCATGTCGCCCATTTCCCCGTCCCTGGCCAGTTCCTTGTCGTCGGAATCGTCGTCTACGGCTTCGACGCTCGCCTTGAGCTCGGCGACAACTTCTTCGACCGATGGCTTGTCGTCTTCCTCATCCGTCTTAGACTCTGGGGCAGGAGCTTCGGCAGCCGCAGCAGCCTGCTTCCGCTTTCCGTGGGCGCGGGCGGCCGGATCGACGTACTCGAGCGACGCCATCTCCATGTCAGACTCCTTCATCGCCGTCTTTGGCTCGGGCTTGAAGCGATCCAGCAGTTGGATCTCGGCCTCGAGCATGGCCCTAAACCTCACGAAGAGTTCCTCACGTTTCGCCTCCATTCGGGCGATTTCATCTCGGGTCTTGCGCACGTCGAGCTCGCCGCGCTTCAGGATTTCCTCGCCCTTAAGATGCGCCTCATGGATAATCATTTCCGCCTTCTTCAACGCGGCCTTGCGCGTGTCCTCTGAATTCTGGCGCGCCATCTCCAGCGTAGTCTGAAGCGCCTCCTGCACGTGCTCGAGGTGGCCCATCTTCCCCTTGAACTCCTCCAGCTCGCTCTGTGCGCGAAGCTGCTCGTCGATGAGGTCTTCCATCTGGCCGGCAATGGTCTGCAGAAAGGCCCGAACCTCGTCCGCGTCATAGCCCCGCACAGCCCGACTGAACTCCTGCTTTCGAACATCAAGCGGTGATAACTTCATGACTCATTTACGCTTTATGATTTTGACGCGCAGTGCGTCGCACGGGTGGATCAATTTCGAGGGGCCTCAGCGCGATTCCCCGCCACCCCCTTTGGGTCGCTTTCTTCGCCGATGCCGCCCGCCCCGGTGTCGATGTCTCACCACGGGCTCGATCGCTGCACGGATCTCAAATTCGCTGACCATACGCTCGGTATCCTCGACAAGGCGTTCCGTCTCCCCTCGGACTCGTCGCTCAGCGAGCAAGACCGCGATCCACAGCCCGGCCGCGGCAACCACCCCCGCTCCGAGTAGCATCTCAACTCCCAAGACTACAACTCATTTGGACCGGCGCGTCTTCCCAACGCGCACGTTCTGTGCCGGCTGCTTTGAGCCGTGCTTCACAAAAATGAAGATACGTTCCTGCCGAACCCGCCGCCAATCGGAATTCTCTAATCAAAGATCGCGCTCCCCAAACAGGGCCGAGCCGATGCGGACATGGGTTGCACCCTCCTCAACAGCGATCTCGAAGTCGGAACTCATCCCCATTGAGAGATACACCATTGTATCTATTGTATTTCTACCATCCAACTGGCATTGCTTAAGAAGCCTGAACTCGTACCGGAGCCGATCCTCGTCGGCGATCGGCGAGGCCAGCGTCATCAGCCCATTGAACCTGATTCTGTCGAACGCTCGTGCTTCCGCCAGGAAGTCGTGTAGAGAACCGGGCTCAAGGCCGAACTTCGACGCTTCGCCGGATACGTTGACCTGGATCAGGCAGGTGAAGCCAGTGTCGTCGCGATCCGCGAAGTCCTGAAGCGCTCGAGCCAGTCGAAGACTATCGACCCCGTGGATCACGTGGGCCCGACCGACAACGAGTTTGATCTTGTTTCTCTGAAGATGGCCGATGAAGTGCCACTGCAAATCGCGTCTGGATGCAGTGGCGACGGTATCGAACTTATCGGCGAATTCCTGGGCCTTGTTCTCTCCGAAATCGCGAAGACCGGCATCGTAGCCGGCACGGACAATTTCCGGCGGAAACGTTTTTGTGACCGCAACGAGCGTGACCTCCCCCTCATCGCGACCGACTCGCTCGCAGGCAAGGCGGATGCTCTCACGCACCGCATCGACGCGCTGTCTGATCGACTGCACATCCATGGCGCATCCTACTTTTGCAGGACCATCGAGCGGCTTTGCTTGAAGCTCCCGGCGTCAAAACGGTAGAAATAAATTCCCGAGGGAGCGTGCCCGCCTCCAAGGGTGCGGCCATCCCACTCCACCTCGTAATACCCGGCGACCTTCTCGGCGGAGACGAGCTCGGCAACGCGCTGACCCAGCGCATTGTAGACGCCGATCCTGACGAACGCGGCTTTCGGCACGCCGTAACGAATCCTCGTGGTCGGGTTAAATGGATTGGGGTAATTGGGCTGCAGCTCGAAGTCCTTGGGGATCCCGTCGGGCAGATCAGATTCCGTGCCGACGGGGACGAGCCGCTCTCGCGTCGTGTACCAGAAACCGGCTCCACCGGCCGATTCGTCGCTCTGACCAAACCCGGCCATAGATTGGCCGAGCGAAACACCGACCCGAACGCCTCCGCCGGACGTGAATCCTGTGCCGTGCGAGAACGCGTACGATTGCACTCGAGCCTGGGCGTTCGACATGGCGGGCAGTGTAGCCGCCAGGATGGCGAACCCCGCAAACCTGAGGGCTCTTCGCGGCGCCTGGATCCGCAAAACCGCCGGAGTCGGTTTCCGCATGAGGATGCTACCGATCATAGGCTTCGGGATGAATCAACGACCCGCGTTCCTCGGCCGGTTTTACGACTTCGACGCGCATTCTGTTTTTGCGGGCCCACGGATCGTTCCTGACAGCCGTGACTTGCCACGACACCTGCAGTCCCTCATGCCCGCCCGCAACCTGAAAACGCCTCGAAGAAATCGATTCGGACACGTAAACGGGCGCATATCCGCCAACACATGTGAGTTGATACCTGAAGTCCTTGTTCAGGGCTTCGAACCACTCCGGAAGCTCGACCCATGCCGTACCGTCCTCTTCCAGCGTGACGTTGCCGGAGTACACATTCATCATCTCGTCGCTTTCGACAAAGCTGTGGTAGAGGTACTGATTCTCGGGATCGAGGGGGTGATCGATTCTGAAGGTGCCGCCGCCCTTCTCCACAGATCCGCTTACCGCCAGGTCGCCGTCAATCTGCACGTTCCCGGTTTGAGACAATGCCGAGCCCGGCTCCCAGGTTACGACGCCACCCGCGAACGTAATGACGTCGCCTTCATCGGCCCCGACTGTACTCAGCTTGTCCAGGGCGAGAAGCCCCCCAATGTGGGAGTTCGTTATCTGGCCCAGCCCCACGTGAATCGAGTTCACGGCGGACGATGCGATCTTGTCGGAGTTCACGGCTGCATTATTGAGCTTGGCGCTTGTCACCGCCAGATTTGCGAGCTGGTCCGTGTCGATCGATCCGTCCGGAATCGACACCGGGCCCCACTCCACAGTGGTCCCGGTATAGCGAATCACTTCATCGGCGGTGGCCGCCGAAGCGTTGAGCTTCGGGAGCGTCACGTTTCCGTCGGCGATCTTAACCGTTGTAACGGATGCGTTGTCGAGCTTGCCTGACGTAACGGCCAAATTGTCGATTTTGCCGGTTTCGACAGCTCCCGTGCCGATCTTTTCGGCCGTCACTGCGCCTGGACCGATCTCAGTGGAGGTCACGGCCCCTGCGCCAATCTTGGCCGTGGTCACGGCCCCTCCACCGATCTTATCCGTGGTGACGGCATTGGCGGCGATTTTCTCCGTCGTTACCGCACTTGCCGCGAGCTTAGCGGCCGTTATCGCACCGTCGGCCACTGAGGGTGCGACCCAGTTCACGTTTGTTCCGTCGAAGGATAGCACGAAACCGGCCAGCGCCGCTCCCGGATCGAGCTTCTGGGTCGTCACGGCCCTTGCACCGATCTTGGTCGTGGTCACGGCCGCTGCACCGATCTTATCCGTAGTGACGGCATCGGCGCCGATTTTCTCCGTTGTTACCGCATTTGCAGCGAGCTTGGCGGCCGTTATCGAGCCGTCAGCCACGGAGGGCGCGGCCCAGTTCACGTTTGCTCCGTTGAACGAGAGCACGAAACCGGCCTGCGCCGCCCCCGGATCGAGCTTCTGGGTCGTCACGGCTTGGTTAACGATGTTCTCAGTGTCAACGGCATTATTAGCGAGTTCGGAGTTCCCGATGGCGTTTGGCGCGATGAAATCGGCCGTGAGGGCTTCAGAACCGACGTTTAGAGTGACGATCCCCCCGGTGCCCCCTCCGGTCAGTCCGGCACCGCCTTTGACCTCCGAGATGACGCCGCTCCCCGACGGAGCGCCCCAGGCGAGCGTCGTCCCGTTGAACACGAGGGTCTGGCCGTTTGTCGCGCCGGTCGTACTGACTTTCGCGGGGGTGACAGCCCCGGCTGCAATGGCGGCGGCACCTACTGCTCCGTTTGCGAGATCCTCGGCTGTTATCGAGCCGTCGATGATTGCGCCGGCTCCGACCGAATTATCCGCCATCTTCACCGCGGTAATCGCACCGTCGGCCAGTTTCCCAGGCGTGATCGCTCCATCCGCGATCGCTCCTCCACCCAGGCCTTCCTCCTGAATCTTGGCGGTCGTGACGGAACCGTTAGCGAGCTTGTCGGCCGTGATTAACCCATCGGGTACATCGGCGGCCATGAGCGCATAGGCTCCCGCCGTGAGCGGGATGCGCGGAGCCAACTCGGTGCCGCCCTGCTGAAGTGTGATACCCAGCCAGTAAGGAACGTCGAATGAAAGCGTCAGCGGGTTGATTCCTCCTAGTGTGGCGTTCGCCACTCCGTCGATCACGGATACCGACTGCACCTCGCTCCAAAGCGCCGAGCCCTCCGTGGCCTGGCTGTAGAGCCGAAACGTGATACCGTATTCTCCAGACGAAAGAACAACGCCCTGATCGTCCGTCATAAGCCCCTGGAAGGCTATCGTTCGCGGCACCTGAGCGAAAGCGCTCGCGGCGGTCACTCCAATCCAGAGCAGCGGCAACAGCGCGCGCCGCCAATCGCAAAAGGATGTACTCAT
>DATKEJ010000287.1:0-4425 GCA_035512315.1 Rhodothermales bacterium
CGCGAATTGATTTCACCTCGGTACCCTGGAGGGCGATGCCGGCCTCAAATCGCTCCCCGATGTGGTATTCGTAGCGGGCCTTCCTGTTCGTGGCGACGACCTTCTCTCCTTCCATTTCGGCACCTGTCAATTTTGAGTCGCCATCAACCGGAGAGCTGGGATATCGTCGAGGATTCCGACATAGAACAAGTAATGAGCCAGTTCATCGATGCCTTCAGACACCTCCGGATCGTAGGTCGCAAGAAGATCTGTGCTAGCGGCAGGCTCTTCGGTCGACTGTGGGCCGGGTGTCTTTCGATCGGCGATCAAGGCGGAGGCGAGTTCATCCTGTACAGCGGCCAGCTCAGCGTCGGGAATGGTCCCCGGCCTGACTGTAAAAAAGCCCCACACGAGCGGGGTTCCGGTCAACTCAAACCACTCGAGTCCGATGTCGATTAGAGTCTCTCCGCCCGCGTCGGCAGCGTCGGCTCCGAACAGCAGCATGCTGTCGGCCTCCCCGTCGCCAACCATCGTCGTTCGGCAGTCATACTGCTCGCGCAGCACGACGGAGGCAAGGCCGTAGAACGGCTCCGCGTCCGGCGTAGGCCTGATGGTACGGATCTCAACCACGGGTCGGCCCATCAGAAGCCCTACGTACGGAAACCGCCGCTTCGAGGCGAAGGCGACACCGGGCAGAACGGTGTACGCTGCCGTGTTCCGCAGCACCTCGATGCTGGGTATGAGCGCGACGTCTACCTCACCCTCGAGGAGCGCGCGACCGCAGTCACGCGGCGAGACGAACCGAACAGACCAACCCAACTCGGAGAATCTCTCCTGGGATGCAGTGAAGGGATCAATGGCCCAGAGTGCAATCCTCACGAAATCACCTGAGTCTCGAATCAGTTAGTCTTCTCGGGCCGACGTCGCTCCTGAATACGGGTGGCCTTACCACGCAATTCGCGCAGGTAGTAAAGTTTCGCCCGGCGAACGCGCCCTTCCCGCACGAGCTCGATCTGTGCGATCTTCGTCGAATGCAGCGGGAATACCCGCTCGACACCGATTCCGTTAGACACCTTCCGCACGGTGAACGAGCGGCTGGAGCCTGCGCCCTTAATCCCGATCACGACGCCCTGAAACTGCTGGATACGCTCCTTCTCGCCCTCGATCACGCGAACGTGCACGTTGACCGTGTCGCCTGCCCGAAATTCCGGGATGTCTTTTTTTATCTGCGCGGCATTGACGAGGTCTAATTTCTTGTCGGACATAACGCTATTCCTGCTGCTATTAGTATTCTGCCTAAGTAATTGTTTTCTATCTGTATAATATCTAGTCGACCATCAGATCCGGACGTTTCCGCCGGGTCTTGTCGACGCGCTCGGATTCCCGCCAGTCGGCGATGCGCCGGTGGTCGCCTGACCGAAGCGCGTCGGGGACTTCCATCCCGCGAAAATCGGCGGGTCGTGTGTAGACGGGTGCACCGAGTAGATCGTCCTGGAACGAGTCGGACAGGGCCGATTCCGCATCGCCGAGTACGCCCGGAATGAGGCGAACGACCGCGTCGACCACAACGAGGGCCGGAAGCTCCCCGCCGCTCAGCACGTAGTCGCCGATCGATATCTCTCTCGTGACGAGCCGGTCTCTGACCCGCTGGTCGACTCCCTTGTAGTGGCCGGCGAGGATCAGCAGGTTCTTTCGGATCGAAAGCTCGTTGGCCAGCCGCTGATCGAACGGAGCCCCGTCGGGAGTCATGTAAATGATCTCGTCGTAGGGACGGCCAAGCGTTTCGGCCTCGGTCGAGAGGGACTCTATGCAGGCAAAGATCGGCTCAGGTTTCAACACCATCCCTCCGCCCCCACCGAACGGATAGTCGTCGATCTGCCGGTGCGAATCGTCGGTGTAATCTCGCAGGTCGTGAACGCGGATCTCGACAAGTCCCTTCTCCTGCGCCCTGAGCAGGATGCTCTCTCGAAGCGGCGCGCTTACGAGGTCGGGAAGTCCGGTGACGATATCGACGTACAGCAAAGCCATGGCGCTAGAGCAGACCTTCAATGGGATGAATCACCAGTCTTCCCTCGTCGAGATGCGACTTGTCGACAAACTCGGGCACGTCGGGAATCAGCACTTCTCCATCCGAAACGCGCGCGACGACGAAAATATCCTGCGCGGGCATTCGCCTGACCTCGGTTACGGAACCAATGGCGACCCCATCGTCGGTTTGGACGCTGACTCCGACGAGATCGAACAGGAAATACTCGTCGTCATCGAGGGTGAGAACGTCTCGATCTACGAAAAGCGTGGAGCCTCTCAGCGGCTCCGAAGTCTCTCTGGAATCGATGCCCTCGAACTGCAGGAGGACTTCCGGTCGCCCGTGTCTCGTCCTCGCACTGACGCCGGTCACCGTGAGCTCTCTCGTCGCGCCGGTTTTGTCGACGGCCAGGACGTGGTTGAAGTCGTGAAAACGTTCCGGATCATCCGACAACGGGTATACGACGACCTCGCCGCGAACGCCGCGGCTTTGGACGACGCGTCCCACCGTTATCAGTGATTCCACCAGTTTCATGATTCAGACCGAGCAATGTGAGCACGTTCAGGCGGGCTATTCTTTTTTCTTGTCCTCGTCGGACACTTCGGCCTCTGATTCCGTGACTTCCTCCGTCTCGGCAGCCTCGGCGACCGTTTCGGCGGCCTCTTCGGCGACTTCCGCAACGGCGGCTTCCGCTTCCTCGGCGGTCTCTGTGACAGCTTCAGCAGTTGCTTCCGTAGTTTCCTCGACGGCAACCTCGGGTTCTTCCGCTTCCTCGGCGACTTCCGCTGCGGCGGCTTCCGCTTCCTCGACGGTCTCTGCGACGGCTTCAGTAGTTGCTTCCGTCGTTTCCTCGACGGCAACCTCGGTTTCTTCCGGTGCTCCGGCTACCGCCTCGGCAGTTCCGGCAACCTCTCCAGCAGCCTCTCCTGCAACCACGGCTGCCGCTACAACTGCGCCGGCTGCTGCGCCGGACTCGGCTTCAACCTGGGCCACGTTGGCCTCTTCCTGAGCCTGGCGGGCCGTCTCGGCGGCGCGCGCCTTCTCCTCTGCAAGGGCGGCCTGGGCGGCTTCCCGCTCGGCGGCGGCTTTGGCGGCGGCTTTGGCCTCGGCTTCAGCGAGTGCCTTGGCGCGCTCAATAGCCTCCTCCTCCGCTTTCTTCTTCTCGGCAGCGAGTGCTGCAAGCCGACGTGTCTCTTTCGTCTCGACCTTTTCGGTCTTCTTAGACTTCTCTGCGCGCCACGTGGAAAGAGCGGATGAAACCTCTTCGGGCGACTTGCCGCCCGCCACGAGGTGACGTTCGAACAGCAAACCTTCGCTCTTCAACAGGCTGCGAACCGTATCGCTGGGCTGGGCTCCCTGATCAAGCCAGTAGTTGACTCGATCGGCATCGAACGAAATTTCAGCGGGCTGCTTTACGGGATAGTAACGGCCCAGGTCTTCAATGTATCGGCCGTCCCTCGGGCTCCGGCTGTCCGTAGCCACGATCGCGTAGACCGGGGCTTTCCGGCGACCCATTCTCTTCAGGCGAATCTTTACTGCCAACGTCTAACCTCTTTCTACTAAGTGTTTGTTTTTCATTATCAAAGGGTACGCTCAATTTCTTTGCGCCCCAAGCAGGCTCCCCAAGTCGACCGAACGGTTACGTCCGGAGAGCTTCATTACCGTCTTCATCATTTTCTGCATGTCTCGGAACTGCTTCAGGAGTTGATTCACGTCCGACACCTCCAACCCGCTGCCGTGCGCGATGCGCAGCCGGCGGCGACCGTTGATCAGATCCGGATTGCGCCGCTCCTCGGGCGTCATCGACTGGATCATGGCCTCGATATGCATGAACGCGTCATCCTCGATCTCGAGATCCTTGATTTGTCGGGACACGCCCGGGATCATCCCGAGGAGGTCCTTGATGGACCCCATCTTTTTTATCCGATGGAGCTGCTCGATGAAGTCTTCGAGGTCGAATTTCTGCGAACGGATCTTCCGTTCGAGCTTCTCGGCCTGCTCTTCGTCGTACTGCTCTTGCGCCTTTTCGACGAACGACACCACGTCGCCCATGCCCAGAATCCGCTGCGCCATCCGATCCGGATAGAACTCGGTCAGCGCGTCCAGTTTCTCGCCGGTCGAGGCAAACTTGATCGGCTTATTGACGACGTGCCGAATCGATAGTGCGGCGCCGCCGCGCGAGTCGCCGTCGAGCTTCGTTAGTACGACCCCGTCGAAATCGAGCTCGTCGTTGAAAGCCTTCGCGGCATTTACGGCATCCTGACCCGTCATCGAATCGACGACGAAGAGGATCTCAGCGGGCTCGACGACGCGCTTGATTTCCGATACCTCGGCCATCATCTCCTCGTCGACGTGCAAACGACCCGCCGTGTCGATGATCACCGTGTCGCGACCGGTTCTGCGCGCCTCCGCAATCGATT
>DATKEJ010000288.1:0-6524 GCA_035512315.1 Rhodothermales bacterium
GTCCTCCGATTACGAGCTCGCTCGATGCCAGGTCCGGGTAATGCGACGGACTGACGGCTGATTGTTGCAGACCTGGCCGTTATCCCTCTAACGCCGTAACATTTCGATCACGGACTTGCAAAGACCCGTCCCCGCGCATAATCTGGGAGCGGATGTGTTCGAGACCAGTCACCTGATCCCGCCGAGCTGCGCAGGAACTACCGCCGCCTGATCGCACGACCGGCTGAACGATCCAGACTGTCGACGTCCAGTCGGTCCGACCGGGTTCGAGACGTCCACGAATTCGCACGCCGCCAAAGGTCGCTGCAGCAACCACCTTTAGGAGATCATTATGGCCATCGATCCCGTCAATGACCCATACGTACTCCTTGGACGAGTCGTCACCATGGGGCAGGATCCTCCTCCGAACGGCGTCATTGACCGGGGAGCTGTGTATATCCGCTCAGGATCGATTGTCGCCGTACTCGACGAGCACGGGCCCTCGCCGGCAGGATTTGAGAGTGCGGAACGCATCAAGACCGGAGGAACGATCTATCCCGGCCTGATCGAACTCCACAACCACCTCTCTTACAACGCCATCCCGCTCTGGCAGGTACCGCGTGTCTACATGCACAGCGGGCATTGGCGGGGCACCGACGAATACAGGGTCAACGTGACCAAGCCCGCGATGGTGCTGGCGAACACAGCCGGCAACGCCGAGGCGCTGGTCCGATTTGCGGAATGCCGATGTCTGCTCGGCGGCGTGACATCGTCGCAGGGTATCACGCTACAGGCGAACTCAGGCGTCCAGTCATTGTACTCGGGCCTCGTGCGCAACGTTGAGTCGCCTGACGTTCCCGGACTTCGGGCCGCGAAATGTCGGATAGGCGAGCCTGACAAGGACCTTGACAAGTATCTCAACAAGCTCGTGTCGGCGCCGGACTGCTACCTGCAGCATCTCAGCGAAGGCATCAACGACGGAGTCCACGACACGGCTATCAAGCAGTTCACTGGTCTCCAGCGTCTCGACGGGACGTGGGCGCTTTTCAAGTCCCTATGCGGCGTGCACAGCACGGCCCTGAAACCCGAGCACTTCCAGACTCTCGCGTCGCACGGCGGCTCGATCGTCTGGTCGCCGCTTAGTAACTATCTCCTATACGGTCAGACGACCGACGTCAAGTCGGCGAAGGCGGCGGGGGTTCCGATTGCTCTCGGGTCCGACTGGGCCCCGAGCGGCACGAAAAACCTTTTGGGTGAGCTGAAGGTCGCCGTGATCGTGAGTGAAGAACTAGGCGACCTGTTCACTCCTCGCGAGCTTTGTGAGATGGTGATGACAACGCCGGCCGAGATTCTCGGATGGGATCAGAAGCTTGGGAGGCTTGCGGCGGGAATGCTCGCCGACCTCATCGTCGTCAACGACATGACCGGCGAACCCTTCAAGAAGCTGATCGAGGCACGCGAAACGAGCCTGACATTCGTCGTTATCGGAGGCATTCCACGGGTGGGCCAGGCACGGCTTATGGGGCGTTTCACGTCACCGGGATTCGAAGAGATTAAAGTCGGAAGTTCGAAGCGCCTCCTGGACCTGACGACACAGCCGGGCGACGTCGACCTCGGCGTATCGCTCACGGCCGCCACTGCGAAATTGGCGGACACACTACAGAATCTGCCGGAGCGCGCGAGCGATCTCGACAACGCGATCGCTGCCGGATGGACGCCCGGGGTCGAGCTTGCCGCAATGGGATTGAGCGAGGATTTGATGCCTCCCGGATGGACCGAGCCCCAGCACAGAGTCGTGCTCGAGTTCGAGGAGGAGGACAATGAGGATGCCTTCCTCGCCGCGCTCAGGGCGGGGGATCTGGCCGACTGGGTGCACCCAATGGAGCTCGACGGTATCACCGTGCCCGACGACCCGACGTTCCTGAAGCGACTCATGTACGCGCGCAACCTTCCGCGTTTCGTGAAGGAGAAGCTGCCGCCGATGCATGGCGAAGAGCTCGAAGTGCCCGACGACTCCGTGGTCTTCGGCGCAGCTGATGATCCTCTGGTCGATCCGTTGAGGTCGCGTACCCTGCGCGAATTCCTGGAGGAGCGGCCGAGGCTGTCGGACGAGGAGCGGAGGCGGATCATCGACCAGGGAATTCTCCTGCTGGAACGCTACTATGTTCACCTCCCGATGAAGCGAACTATGCACGCAGTCGATCCAATTCAGCGCCTGCGCAATCTGGTCCACGAATTCCAGCAAGGCCGGCCCGGTCGGCCCTCAGACCTCGACTTCCACCGCGAGGTGATCAGCGTCTTCGATTCACTACGCGACTTGCATACCTGCTACCGGCTTCCGCAGCCGTTCCGCGGCAAAGTGGCCTGGCTCCCCTACCTGATCGAAGAGTGTACTGACGAAAACGGGAGCCGGCGATTCATTGTGTCCAAGATTGTCGGTGCGCCGGTCGCGGGGGATTTCGACGTGGGAGCCGAGGTCCTTCACTGGAACGGTGTTCAGATCGACCGGTACGTCCAAGCGCTCGCTCGCGACATGCCAGGCGGAAACGCGGCCGCCAGACAAGCCAGGGCGATGAACTCGCTCACGCTGAGGTCGCTCACCCGGGGACAGATACCGGATGAAGACTGGGTTTCGCTGCACTACAAAATCAAGGGCGGAAAGGTTCGCGAGCACCGTCAGCCGTGGCTCCTGTTCTCGCCGCAGATGGGATATCGCAGCCTGTCTCCCGAAAACTTCGGCTTTATCGAGGCCGCCGCTCTCGGACTCGATGATCAAACCGATGACCTCCAGCAGGCCAAGAAAGCGCTCTTCGCATCCGCTCAGGTGAAGGAGGAGGGCCGGCTGCTCGCGGGCGGTGAGCTGAAACGGTCTGAGGGCGACGATATTCCAAGCACCCTGCCCACGATTTTCAGGGCGCGGCACGTGTTCGACGCCGACGGTACTCGATACGGCTATCTGCGGATCTTCAGCTTCAATGTGAACGACGCCGACCTGTTCGTCACCGAGTTCGAGCGCCTGCTGAGCGAGTTCTCTCCGAAAGGACTCATTATAGACATCCGTGGTAACGGGGGAGGACTAATCCACGCGGCAGAGCGGACGCTCGAGTTGCTCAGCCCAGTCCCCATCGAGCCCCAACCTGCCCAGTTCATCAACACTCCTGCCACGCTCCGGCTCTGCCGGGAGCATAGCGCGTCGAAGCGCCTGCCAGGGCTCGCGCTTAAGCCGTGGCTCGGCTCCATTGAGCGGTCGATGGCCAGCGGCGCGACGCATTCCCTCGGCTTTCCAATGACGAGGCGCGAAGACTGCAACCGGCGCGGACAGAAATATCAGGGCCCGAAGATCCTCATCATCGACGGTCTCTGCTATAGCGCGGCTGACATGTTCGCGGCGGGCTTCAAGGATCACGGCCTCGGCCCGATCATAGGCCTCCACGGATCGACCGGCGCGGGCGGTGCGAACGTCTGGTCTCACCGGCTGCTCCAGTTTCTGGCTGCAGAAGACGACGACCACGGGGGCTTTCGACTGCTTCCGCATGGCGCGGATCTGCGTACCGCCGTGAGACGCACGCTGCGAGTCGGCCCGTACGCCGGGGAACTCGTCGAAGATTTCGGCATCGAGCCCGACGACCTCTACGGCATGACGGAAAGGGACGTCCTCGAGAGCAACCAGGAGTTGATCCGCAAAGTGATCGGCGAACTCAAGAAGTTGCGATCCTACCGGGTTTCGGCAAAGAGGGGTCGCGACAGGTTGACGATCCACGCACCTGGCGCCGATTCCATTGAGGTGACCGCGAAAGGCCGGCCAGTCGGAACGATCGACGTCGATGTGACCGGGCGCACGTCGCTTGACCTGTCGATGGCCCGGAGGCACGGCGACGAGCTCGAGATCGTTGCGTTCGCGGAAGGTCAGCCGGTTGCGCGCACACGTTACGGTATTCCGCCATCCAAGACACGGAGGAACCAAGATGTCAAAGGGTAATTTCGATCACTGGGTCGATTCGGCCCACCGCGGAAAGAAGGCCGCCGACCTCGTGAGCCTCGGAGTCGAGGTCCTTAACGGCGCGACGGAGAAGGACAGACAGCACCTGGAAGATGCATTCGGGATCGTCACCATCGGTGATCTCGCCTCGAACAGGTTCGTTCGCCGAGCAATAAGTATCGCCGAGGATTCGTCGGGCCTGGGTCACGATCCGGGGCCTGACATCGGCTGGACGGCGTTCTTTGCGGGCGCTCCTCTCACAACCTACCAGGCACATCCTAACGATTTTCGCCTGGACTTCGGACCAATCTACTATAGAGGCCGCCTCGATGGCACTGCCCGCGTTCTTGTCATCGGGCAAGACCCGGCAGCCAACGAATTGATCGCACACCGGGCCTTCGTCGGAGCATCCGGCCAGCGCGTGCAGGGATTTCTCAAGCGCATCGGAATTCGACGAGACTATGTCATGGTCAACACGTTTCTATATCCAGTGTTCGGCCAATTCTTCGGAAGCCTGCGCAAGCTCACGAAGGACCCCGCAATTCTTGGATTTCGAAACAACATGCTCGACAAGATTGCGGCTGAGAATCCGCTCGAAGCGGTCATCGCAGTGGGAGGCGCCGCGGTCGATGCCGTGGAACGGTGGACTGGCCGTGCCGGACTCCACGTTCAGCACATCACGCATCCGTCCGCGCTCGACCACGCGGTCCTGCTCGCCAATTGGAATCAGGGTCTGACGGAACTGCGCGCGATCGTGACGCCGGAAGCGGGCATCCCATTGGACAATGCGACGTATGGAGTCGACTGGGTGGACGACGACCACGAGCCAATCCCACGTCGAGACCTTCCGTTCGGGATGCCCGAGTGGCATGGAGTTGGGAGTCACGCCTCGCGCGGAAGGAATCCGGACAACTCGACAAACCACAAGGAAATCGTTTGGAAAGCGCCGTAACGGTATATCGGGCCGACCGCCTTCATCGGGGTGACTCGCCGTCAGGCTGAACGGCTGAGTCGCAAGAGGACCAGTCCGGCTGCAATCGTCCAGCCGACGCCGACCGGAATGATCAGAAAGCTGTATGTGCTGAGTCCGGCGCCTCCGGTCAGCATGGCCGTCGCAGTCAGCGCGGAAGCGATCACTGCGACGATACCCCATCCGGAAAAGCCGTTCGGGGGCCCAGTCGCCTCTTCCCGCGGTCGACAGAATTGCCGGAGTGATGCCAACCACGAGAATAGTCGATACCCAGTCGGCTCGCGATGCGAACCAGCCAACCACCTCGGCGAGCTGTACCGCGGTCGGTGACGCATCAGGCGGAACGTGCAGGACGAGGGCCAGCCATGCGACATACGACCCGAGCACAAGCGGGACGCCGGTCGTGATGAATCTGCGTGAGTATGCACGCCGGCTCGGATTTTCGCCCGTGCAAGGCATAGTTTAGCTTGGCGGCCACTAAGTTGAAAGATTGGACGCTCAGATCGACGGGTCACGCCGATTTGCTGCAGGTCTGCTGAAAAGAACATGATAAACTCAGGAACCTTGTGCACTTTAGACTGTGAAACGTCCGCCGAATCCGCATGTCGTGTCATAATGCTGGACGAGGTTTGATTTGTAGTATGACACACATGACCAGATTCAAAAAAATGAACATCTACGTAGGTAACCTCAGCTACAACGTCGACGACCGGGAGCTTCAGCGGCTCTTCGAAGAGCATGGAACCGTCTCGTCGGCCAAAGTGATCATCGATCGGGATTCCGGCAGGTCGAAAGGATTCGGCTTCGTCGAAATGCCCGACGGGTCAGAGGCCCGCGACGCGATCTCGGCGCTCAACCAGCGCGAAATCGATGGTCGCAGTCTGCGAGTGAACGAGGCACGTCCCCGTAACTATTCGCAGTGCATGCTGAGGGGAGTCCGGTTGACGGACTCTTCGAGAGTCAAGATCGGCGGCCGAGGAATCTTCTTCGGCCGCCGATCTCTTTTTATCCAGTGTGCCCGCGCAGTGAGGGACCCCACCGTCATCCCGATCCAGAATTCACTCGATAGAGGGCTCCCTCGTCTCCCGACTCCGTCGGGATCCTCGGGATGACAGGCCGTACAGGTCTTCTATCCTCCCCGAATCAGCTTCGTCAGCGCCGGCACGATGCCAAGGAGCCGCGCATACGTAGTGAGCTGACCGCGGTGATACATCTCCTGCGCAATACCGTGGTGCAGCCACGCGATGCGTGTGCCCGGCTCTCCATCGAATCGCCTGATGAACTGCAACATGTGCAGTTCACCGGCTGCACGAAAGGCAGCAACCCCGTCTGCCAACTGGGATTGCATCAAACCCAGCAGTTCTTCGCGCGTGCTCGCCGCGTACGCCGGTTTCGCGTACTGCGCAAGCAGATCCGCGAACGGCGCCCTGCGAAAGTCCGTATCCGGACGCGTCAGCTCCGCCGTCATGAACATCGCGACCTCTAGAATATGGACTACAAGCTCGCGAATACTGCGAACGTCCGGCGCAGGGCGGAAGTCCCAATGCTCAGCGGGGATGTTCCTTGCTTCTTCAAGTGCCCCGAGCCGGGCATCCT